>CALIHL010000188.1 GCA_938022935.1 uncultured Saprospiraceae bacterium | reverse complement strand
AGGCCCTGATGGCAAGGAGTGGAAGTTTCCAAACCAAGGCGTCATCGTCAGATCGGAGTTGGATGGAAGTAACTTTGAAGTATTTGCAAGAGGTCTACGTAACACGCATGAGTTTGTATTTGATAAGTACGCTAACATAATCAGTGAAGACAACGATGGAGATCATGCTGGCGAAAGTGAGCGATTAGTATATATCGTCGAAGGGTCGGATACAGGATGGCGGATCAACTGGCAGTTTGGAAAGTACAATGATCCACGTAACAACAGATACAAAGTTTGGATGGATGAGCAGCTCAATGTGCCAAGATGGGACGGTCAAGCTGCTTATATCACTCCTTGTATAAGAAACTATGTCAATGGCCCGACAGGTATGTTGTACAATCCTGGGACGGCTCTAAGTCCAGAATGGAAGGATCATTTCTTTCTGGTGGAGTTTGTCGGTAACCCAAGCCGCTCTGGTATCCATGCATTTACGTTGAAGCCGCAAGGGGCGACATTTGCTTTTGGGGAAGACCAAAAGTTGGTTGGTGGTATTTTGCCAACTGGTATCGATTGGGGTCCTGATGGTGCGCTCTATGCTGGAGATTGGATAGAAGGATGGGGCGTAAAACAATATGGACGAGTTTGGAAGTTAGAAGATCCTAATGGCAAAGATTGGGATGAGCGATTGTCTACTCAAGAGCTGATTACTGCTGACTATGCTGCGATGACTGATGATGTGTTGTATGGGCATTTGCGACATCCTGATATGCGTATCAGACAAAAAGCACAATTTGAAATTGTAAAAAGAGGTGACGCCGGATATGCGCAATTAGAAAAAGCTGCAGCACAGAAAGAACATCAATTAGCACGTGTTCATGGCATCATCGGGATGGCTCAGATGGCCAGAGTAGTGGACAAGAAGTATGCGGCTGGCATCGTGGCGTATATCAATGACGAAGATAGTGAGATCCGAGCGCAAGCGGCTAAGTGGATTGGAGATGTGCGTTATGAGTCTGCAGCAGATCAATTGATACCATTATTGAAAGACGAAAGTAGCAGAGTGAGATTCTTTGCTGCAGAGGCGTTGGGCCGTATGGAGCATGAACCGGCCAAGGAGGAGCTGGTGCAGATGATTTTGGATAACGATGATGTTGATGCTTACTTAAGACATGTTGGAAGTCTTGCCTTGTCAAGGATTGGAGATGCGGAGCTCTTGAAGAGTTTTGAAAATCATGAATCCAAAGCTTTGAGGATTGCCTCAGTAGTTGCCCTCCGCAGGATGGAAAACAAGAATATATCCGTGTACCTCGATGATGACGATATTCTAATTGTAAGGGATGCAGCAAGAGCGATCAATGATGACTGGTCCATAGGAGAATCATTAGATGATCTTGGTGCGATATTAAACACGACACCATTTCATGAAGATGAACCTATCATCCGCCGATCGATCAATGCAAACTTAAGAGTGGGCAGTCAAGAGGCCATAGATAGAGTAGTGAAGTATGCGAGTAATGCAAAAAATCCTAAAGCGCTGAGAGTAGAGGCTATAGAGACCTTGAGTGTGTGGACAGATCCATCTGTATTAGATCGGGTAGACGGAAGATATAGAGGTCCTGTGAAGCGTAGTAACACGGAGATAGCATCTGCGCTTAGCGGTATCCTTCCATTGTTTGAAGATAAGAGTACTACGATTCAAAAAGCTGTGGCTGTTATGGCTTCTAATAACAATATGGTCGCAGCTAGCAACGCGATAAGATCTATGTTTGAAAATGGTAAAAGTACAAGCGTAAGAAAAGTGGCAATTGAGTCATTGCTGAAACTTGGAGTTGAAGGGTTGCCAGAAATATTGACAGCTGCACTTAAGGACGAGAAGCAATCTGTAAGAGTGGCTGCACTTGAAGGAAGTATGAAGACTGATATCTCAGATGATGTGAAGTTGGACTTGCTGCGTAGTGTGATTTTTAATCAGACGATCTCAGAACGTCAAGCGGCGATTGCGGCTATGTCTTCACTTCCTATTGAAGTTTCGAAAAACACGTATAAAGAACTATTGGATGAGTGGTATAGTGGTGCGTTGTCTCCAGAGGTAAAGTTAGATTTGTCAGAATCTATAGCTGAGGTTAGCGACCCATCCTTAACAGAATCTATGAATGCCTTACAGCAGATTAGCGATAACGATGATGTTTTGGCTGCCTATAAAGATTGTCTCAATGGTGGAAACGCGAGTCGAGGCAGTGACATCTTGTGGCGTCATACAGGTGCACAGTGCATCCGGTGTCATGTCGTTCAGGACTACGGTGGTATCGCTGGGCCGACGCTCAATGGTATCGCAAGTCGCTTAACCAAAGAGGAGCTGCTGACATCCTTGGTCTTGCCCAATGCAAGCATAGCCCCGGGTTATGGTATGGTGTCGCTCATTATGAATGACGACGCTGAGATCGACGGTATGTTGATCGCAGAAGACAAAGATCAGCTCAAGATTAGAGATGCCAACAACGATGTGATAGATGTCGCTGTCGCAAATGTGTCAGATCGGATAGACGCTGTATCTGGTATGCCTGACATGACTAAGCTGCTCACTAAGAAGGAGATTAGAGATCTTCTCGCTTACTTGGTGGAGTTGAAAGCGGAAGAGTCGGATTAAGTGATTTAGGCATAGAGAACATCTAACTTTTAATTAAACCCATGGCCCAAGAAAACGAGACAGTTAGTAGGCCCGAGCTTAACTTGGCAGATTACAACACAGACAAGATATCTAATGCTTACCTTGATACCTATGACGAGTTCTTAAGACCTTTTATAGGAAAGAATATTTCTTTACTTGAACTTGGAATTCTAAATGGTGGGTCACTTCAATTGTGGAGCGATTATTTTACTGAAAGTAAAATCGTCGGTGTCGATATTCATTTGCCAAAAGACTTTAATCCTAAGGGCGATATTCATATGTTTAAGGGAAGTCAAGCTGACACGAAGTTCTTGTCTGAAGTTTGTAACAATTCTGCTCCTGAAGGTTTTGATATAATCATTGATGATGCATCTCATGTTGGAGAATTAACGAAGATTTCATTTTGGCATCTATTTGATAATCACCTAAAGCCAGGAGGACTCTATGTGATAGAAGATTGGGGGACTGGATATTGGGAAGATTGGCCTGATGGTAGAGGCTTCGAGATGAGAAGAAATTCAAATAAACTAAGCTTCTTCTTGGACTTTTTTAGAAAAGTACGCATTGGTTTCTTTTTATACTTTCCTAGATTGCTTGCTCGACTTTTGGCATATCCATTTGTTGTGAAAATGCCAAGTCACGACTACGGCATGGTTGGTTTTGTAAAGCAACTTCTTGATGAGCAATCAGCTAAAGATGTGACAAGAAAGAGAATTTCTGGGAAGCCTACTCGTATTTCAAAATTTCAAAAAATGATCATAACCCCATCTATTGTCTTTATAATAAAAGCTGAATAGGGAAAGCGCTAAGAATAGCTCCTTTTTAGACTGAAAAGGAGCTTATCTGAGTATTACTACTCTATGCAGTTTTGAAACATTTACGTCAGTGGCATATCTTATGAAGTAGATGCCTCCTGATAACGATGTAACGCTTACTTCTTGAAGTTCTTGAGTTTGTGATATTGGCTGATGCAGAACTTTAGCACCCTTAGCATTATATAATTCGATATGACCATCTGTTAGATCTTCTTTTTGTAATTGTAAGAATATGACATCAGTAGCTGGATTAGGATAAGGAACTGTATAGAAACTCTCTTTAGTTATACTCCGTCCAGAACTCGTTATATCCTCTACGATGCCAGCGTCATCACATGACTTAAGTGTGACATCATCTATGAACACTCTATCGCGGTTATCTGATGCGTCACATCTGATTCTAATCACAGTGCTTGAAGTGATATTGATGATCTCTACAGACTCTTGATAACGGATGAAGTTTTCAAAGTCTATGCCTTGCTTCCATTCTTTTATAATCGTAAAGTCGTCTCCTCCATCACGCGACAACTCTAGCACGAAGTCTTCTCCTGATTCTAAATCATCTGGATAATATGAGAATCCCAAGGTGACAGATCTGTATGCGCTAAGGTCAAGTACATCTGTATACATGGATGAGGACTGACCGGAGTTGTCCCTCAGACGGACACTATAGACGCCACTATTGGCTTCTGCTGCTGTTCTGGCACAATCACCACCACCATCATTCCATATGCCTAAGTCTTGTTCAAAATCATTCCTGTCTATCACTTCACATGGATCGCAAGCTGAAGACTCTTCATCTGGGTTGCACCCATCACTGTCATCTGGATCTTCTCCAGCACAAAGACCATCTTCATCTTCGTCCGTATAAACACCTGCACACTCACAGTCAGGTCTTATGATATCGTTAGTGGTACAAGGATCGCCGTCATCGCACTCGGTGCCTCTTAGGGCGTCATCAATAACAGGACAGATATCTTTTGCATCACAGATACCATCGTTATCTCCATCTTCTATTTTGCCAGCACAATTACAATCTGTATCATATACATCACCTGTCGTGCAGTCATCGCCATCATCACAGGTTGTACCAGCTCGACAGGTTATGGGACAAGTAGAGATTATAATATCGTCGATAAAGATCTGATCATTATTGCTGGACGCATCACATCGCAATCTGAAAATCGTCCTGGAGCTTAATAGAAATCCTGGAATCGTAAGTGAAACTTTATATCTGATGTCGTTTCTAAAGTGGACATCACTTTTCCATGCTACCAAAGTGTTGTATGATCTACCTCCATCTGCTGATAGTTCAACTAAGAACTCTTCATCTGACTCCAAGCTGACAGGCTTGAATAAGAAGCCAAGCGATACTTCACTGTAAGCCGACAAGTCAAGGCTATTACTATATGTAGAAGATTGTACGCCAGAATTGTCTCTTATGACTACACTATAACGTCCACTATTGGGGTTGAGCTGAGATAGACTGCAATCACTACCACCATCGTTCCAGTTGCCAAATCCTCCTTCAAAGTTGTCTTCTATAACACTCTTACACGTGTTACAGCCAGCGCCGCTATTGTCAGGTACGCAGGCATCTGTATCATCTGGATCTTCTCCGATGCAAAACCCATCTCCATCTCTATCTAAGTATCTACCTGTACATGCACAGTTTTCGTCATATCTATCATTGATCGTACATGGATCTCCATCAGAACAACCCGTTCCTATCAACTTGTCATCTAAATCAGGGCAGACATCCTGCGCATCACATACACCATCAAAATCAATGTCTTGAAATACGCCTATACAATCACAATTGTCATTGAATACGTCATTTTCTGTACAAGCATTACCATCATCACATGGTGTTCCAGGCGTACAATTTGTTTGATATGAAAGTTCGAATAGACTATTAAAACTTATGGGTAAGTTGTTGGCAAGGCCATGGTTCGTTGCATGCGTAGTCGTGTATACTAGCATACAAATCATAATATGTAAGACAGTTCGTACCATCACAACGGTTAATGCGCACCCTTTTTTCTCAGTCGTTGCAGTGTAGCCAAAAGTAACCAACTCATCATTGGAATCCAACCATAAAGCTGGATAGCGTCTCCTTCTTAACTATTGTCAGCTAGTTAATACTTGTTTACCCTTATACTTTCAGAGGTTTCATACTTCTTTGACGTAAGAATCTATGATTCGCCACACATTTTCTGTTACTATTTGCTGGCCTTTTGGGTTTGGATGCTTGCCATCTCCAAGGTTTAACTCGGGTATACCCGCAACTCCTTCTAATAAGAAAGGTATCAATGCAGCATTGTATTCTTTGGCAATAGAGGAGAAGATGCCTCTAAATTTTGATGTGTATTGTTCTCCCATGTTAGGTGGAGCCTCCATCCCAGCGATAACAAGCTGAGCATCTGGACTCTTGACTTTAACTACATCAAGTATGGCGCGTAAGTTCTTCTCTGTCTCGTTAATGTCCAATCCCCTCAACATGTCATTAGCTCCTAACTCTAAGACAAATATGTCCACAGGTTTATTGAGCACCCAATCTATACGACCCTTGCCGCCTGCAGATGTCTCACCGCTGAGTCCAGCATTAATGACCTCGTATGGACGACCTAAAGAGTCGATCCGATTTTGGATCAAAGATGGAAATGACTCTTCTTCATCCAAGCCATATCCGGCAGTTAGGCTATCGCCGAAAAACAACAAAGTTCTCTTTTTGGATGTAGTTGCTGACGCTGTCGATGGTGTATTAGTCACTTTTTGAGTGGTTGGTTCTTTTGCCTGTGATGCCTTAGGAGTGGATGCATCCTTACAAGAGGATGAAGAAAGAACGATGATCAGAAGGATCAATATACAAGGCTTCATATTGGCATGTTTATGATGATAAGGTAACGCTTCTTGTGACATCAAGTTGTAGTTTAAGAAGCATTTGTGAAAACGAGATACCTCCTAATAATTGTATAGGCAATCTGCCATTGGTCGATCTTAATAGACCGATCAGCTGATAATATAGACAGAATGCCAAATCATGAGAACACTCTTGATCATAGAATGTTAATTTTGTAGCGTTGGGTACAAGGAGTACCGATACGAGTAACATAGAGAACAGTTCATGCAGGAAATATTGGTGGCACGCGATGTGTCAAAGACTTTTAAAAGTGGGGGAAGAGAGCTCAATGTTTTAAAAGATATAGACTTCACGATTAAGGAAGGGGAGATAGTGGCTATAGTTGGTCCATCAGGTAGTGGAAAGACTACGCTTTTGGGTCTCTGTGCGGGATTGGATAATCCAACAACAGGTGACATACATATCTATAAAGAGAAGATCAGTCATCTTGATGAAAACAAGAAGGCCGCTGTTAGAAATGACTTTGTTGGTTTTATCTTTCAGAACTTTCAATTGATCCCAACGCTGACGGCTTATGAGAATGTTATGGTTCCATTGGAGCTCCAAGGCAAATCTAAAGAGGCCAAAGTAAGGGCTAAAGAACTATTGGGTAGAGTGGGGCTTGGAGACCGGATCACTCATTATCCAAGTCAGCTATCTGGAGGAGAGCAGCAACGTGTTTCGTTAGCAAGAGCATTTTCTAATACGCCTAAGTTGTTATTTGCAGATGAGCCAACAGGTAATCTTGATGGAGAAACAGGTAGTACTGTCGAGCAACTACTATTTGATCTTAACAAGGAGCAAGGGACTACGCTGGTCATAGTTACTCATGATATGGAGCTTGCTCAAAAAGCAGATAGAATCATCCGATTGAAATCAGGAAAAATAGTATCTGACCAAATCAACCCAAGTTAATATGGGTTCTTTGGGATTTATCGTAAAAACAGCGCTTAGAGATAGTCGAAAGGATATCGGTAAGTTGATGATGTTCATGGCTTCGATTGTGCTTGGGATAGCAGCGCTCGTAGCTATCAACTCCTTTAATTATAATCTTGTCTCTGACATCGATAAGCAAGCTGCAACTTTGTTAGGGGCAGATATTGTCATCTCTGATGACAAACCCATCCCTAACGAGCTTCAAGTGATTGCTGATTCTCTACCAGGTGAGAAAGCATCGCAGACGCAACTCTTCTCGATGGCTTACTTGCCTAGTTCTGATGAGACCCAGTTCGTAAGTATAAAAGCGTTGGAAGGAGGGTTTCCATTTTATGGTATTTTAAAAGCAGAGCCGCAGTCGGCGAGTGAGACGTTTAGAAATACCCAGACAGCTCTAGTAGATGAGGGTATGATGATCCAATATAATTTAGAAGTCGGTGATCCTATAAAATTGGGCCAAGCGACTTTTAAAATAGCAGGAAAGCTGCAAAGTGCTTTTGGAAGTTCTGGGATGGGTGGAGCATTTGCGCCATCGATATACATTGCAAAAGACAATCTTGACAAGACAGAGTTGATAAAACCTGGCAGTGTCACAGACTATGAGTTTTATTATAAAATCACTGAAGAGGTTGATCCTGATGAATGGAAGAAAACGAATCGCAAGCGGTTTAGAGATGAAAGTGTAAGAATAGAAACAATCGCAGATCGTAAGGAAAACTTAAACGAAGCTTTTGCTGGCCTCAACAATTTTCTAAATCTTATTGCACTTGTTTCATTGTTACTGGGATGTATTGGCGTGGCGAGTAGTGTGATGATATACATCAAGAACAAGGTGCCGTCCATAGCAGTTTTTCGATGTCTTGGGATGAAGGGCAATCAAGCATTTTCTATTTACTTCATTCAGATCCTGGTATTAGGCTTTGTCGGAGTTGTGGTCGGTGCCATACTCGGCAGTCTGATACAAATGTATCTACCTGTACTGTTTAAAGACTTTTTGCCATATGAAGTGGAGATGGCACTGTCGCCAAGAGCCATGATAGAAGGATCAGTAGTCGGTTTGATCATCACGACTTTATTTGCCTTAGGGCCACTGTTAGGAGTTAGAGATATCAGTCCGTTGCAGACCCTTAGGATATCAGAAGATGGTAATATCAATAGATGGAGCTTCCTTAAGATTTTAGTCTATGTGGCTATCCTTGCAAGTATATTTTTCTTTTTATGGAGACTGACAAGTAGTTGGAAAGATGGTGGGGTTATGACAGCTGGCTTGATGGGCGCTTTTCTAATTTTGGTTGGCGTTTCTAAATTGATCGTGTGGTCTGTAAGGAAGTTTTTCCCAAGAGGGTGGAGCTATGTGTTTAGACAAGGGCTTTCTAATCTCTATAGACCAAACAATCAGACACAGACGCTTATCCTTTCTATTGGTTTAGGTACTGCAGTATTGACGATGCTTTTTATTATCCAAGGTTTGCTGTTGCAAAATGTTTCTGCTATGGAAGCTGGCAATCAGCCCAATACAATCCTTTATGGTATAGAGAAAGAGCAGAAGGTAGCCCTTGCGGAAATGACGAAGTCATATGATATGCCGGTGATCCAGCAAGTGCCGATCGTTACGATGAATCTTGCAGGTTGGAAAGGTAGAACGAAGAAAGATTGGTTGGCAGATACGTCAAGGACTGCCAGCAGATGGTCGATCAATAGAGAGGCACGAGTTTCATTTAGAGACACTTTGACAGATGATGAGACGCTAATCGAAGGCACATTTACGGGAAGTGTAGAACCGGGAGATAGTGTCTTTGTATCTCTTGCTGATAACTGGGCCAGAGCAATGGATGTGGAGATAGGTGATGAACTGGTCTGGAATGTTCAAGGTGCGATGATCACAACATATGTGGGTAGCATCAGAGAGATCGAGTTTAACTCTATGAATACTCGATTCTTTGTGCTCTTTCCAAATGGCGTCTTGGAACAAGCACCTCAGTTTCAAGTCTTAGTTACAAAGTCGCCCGATACTGAGACGACGGCAAAGTATAGACGAGATGTCGTTAAGGCATTTCCTAATGTATCAGTCATTGACTTAGGAAGTATCCTCAGTGCACTCAACGATATACTGACTAAGGTTAGCTATGTGATCAAGTTTATGGCTGGGTTTAGTATTCTGACAGGTCTAATTGTGTTGATCGCTTCTTTGTTATTAAGTAAGTTTCAAAGGGTGAAAGAAAGTGTGCTGCTAAGAACGATAGGTGCCAGTAGAAAGCAAATATTTATGATCAACGCAACTGAGTACACAGTTCTTGGTTCGTTGTCTGCTGCCACTGGGATTATAATTTCTTTGGTAGCGAGCTACTTTTTTGCAACGAAGACATTAGAGTTGGAGTTTAGTTTTCAATGGTTGCCAATACTTGGTGTGTTCTTATTTGTTGTTGGCTTAACAGTTGTCATTGGATTATTGAATAGCCGAGAAGTCATCAACAAGTCCCCACTTGAAGTGCTGAGGAAAGAAGTGGGGTAGTGTGATTAATAGTCTTTGAAAGGAGATAAGGTAAGCGACAAATGTTTTCCTTAGAACGCTAGATTATTCTAATTTAATTAGATCAGTTCAATTTGCTTTGATGGGCGAATCAAGTTTTTCTTACTCAACTGAGGTGGCAGCTCCGATTGATGTAGTCTGGACGCACATAACTTCGCCTCAAGGAATTAACAGAGAGATTATGCCTTTCATGCTGATGACTATTCCTGGATCTTTGAAGGGTGTTTCAATCGATGATGTCGAGCCAGGGACCGTTCTTGGACGCAGTTGGCTTCTGCTCTTTGGGTTTATTCCTATAGAATACGATGATATTGGTCTTGCTGAACTTGAGCATGGGAGGCGATTTTTAGAGCGATCGAGCATGGCTTCGATTAGGTTTTGGGAGCACGAGCGAGTACTCGACGTAGTTGGTCCTAAGAGGACACTAGTCACAGATAACATTCGTTACATAGTTAGATATCCCGTGCCAGGATTCACAGGACTTGTTGGTGCAGCGGTTCGTTTTCTTTTTAGTCATCGACATCGCAAACTTGTAAAGATGTTCATGTAGTTACACCGGAGCTTTAAAGATTCAAGCCGCAGACGTCCGATCATCTAATTTTGCCAAGCTTATTAATTAAAAATAGACTTATCTTGTTAGTCTAAAACCAGTAGTTATGAAAGACTTCATGCTTTTGTCAACAATAGCTTTATTAGTCGTGCTGTCCAGTTGTGCAACAAATCAACTTTCAGATCGAAAAGCGAAAAACGCAGATCTTGACAATGGATATGTGATGGTGGATGGCAGTGATCAAGTAAAGTTAGGAGCTGTCAATCGTCCAAACGAAGATCGTCCTTCTAATAGAACATTGGCAGATATGATCGGTGAGTTGGCTGGTGTAGATATGGCCGGTCGTGGAAATGAGATTTCATTTAAGGTACGTGGCGCGGCTTCATTCTTTTCTGGTAGTGACCCATTGTTTGTTCTTAACGGAAACTCTGTAGGCTCTGATTTTTCAAGTCTTGTCAATGTAGTAGATCCAAATATGGTTTCGTCTGTACGCGTACTCAAAGGATCAGATGCAACGATCTATGGCGCAAGGGGAGCGAATGGTGTTATCTTGATTAGAACTAAAAAGATATAAGTCCTTCTATCTTATAGTGAGCCGTGCTGTTTTTACCGCTGTTTTCTTATCCGTAACTTCTGTCCAAGTTATCAAAAGACCTGATTGATCTTTCGCTATAATTGGAAAGCCACTTTGTCTACTTGAGCTTGTATTGACTAAAGTCTGACTATGTGATAAATATCCACTTGTATCGAACCACCTTGATTTTATAACCGCTTCATCTTCGTGTTTTTCTACCCATGTGATGATGGCTCTGTTGTCATCGATCCAAGTGACATCGACACGGCCTAATGGTATGCCTTCGTCTATAATCAAAGGGAGATCAAAGTTAGCACCGTTATCTTTTGACAATGCAGCTTTGACATGGGAAGTATCATTAGCACCTGTATACCATACAACAATCACATGGCTGCCAGAAGCGGATACCGCAGGTCCATTAACAGGACATCCATGGATCTGCCATAAATCATTATGCACAGGTTGAGGCTCAGTCCATGCGCCATCAACGCTTCTGACTATGCTGATGTCTCTAACTTCCTCGGGAGATCGATCACGGTAGACAACTACTGGACCTGCTTCCGTCATAGCCATATCAGTCTGACAACAGTCGCAGATGCGTTGATCCAGTTCATGTTCTTCAGATAGCGTACCATCAGCTTGGAAGGTGGCAGTTCTAAGTGTCATAGAACCGTGGTGGCCGTGGCCGTGATCATGATCTTCATTGTGATTGCCCTTTGTATTGCGTCCATCTAGCCATGAGATGATCATGTCGTTCTTACTTCCTCTAACCATAGAGACGAAGCCATGTTCTGCAGCGATGCTATCTCGATGAGGAATAAAAGAATCACTCCAGCCTTGACCTTTAGATTGAGTTGAAACATGGACATCATAGTCGTAGGTTCCTACATCTCTCATCTGCAGCCAATGAGCGGCTTTACTCCCATCTTCGAAGATGCTTAGTGCTGGAAAGTCCGCCCAGTTGATAAACCAATTATCACCTTGCGATATAGTCTCTGGTGCTGACCATGTATCGTCACTATTGAGTTGTGCATATTGTAATTGGAAAGTGTCACTATTATCATATTCTATCCAAGAGAGATAGGCTGTTCCTTCACTGTCTACAGTAAGCCTTGATTGTGCACTTGATAACGAGGGTGTCTTTAAATATTCAACATTTAAAGTTGGAAATTTTTCTTTGATGCTACATCCTCCAAGAAAAATGACCATTGCTAAGTATAGAAAAATACACTTGCCGCTCATATCTATTTTATAATATCAAACAGCTTAGAGAATTTCACAATGAAGCTTTGATTATTCAAGTGACGTTCTTCTCCTAGATAGCTATTGTCTCTGTTGAAATTGTAAACTACAAATAAACCAGTATTAGATTGTTGCAACCATCCAAATCGAATATTAGAAGATATGATGTCGGCAACACTGTTATATTGGATCAGGCCTTGTAAGAATATGTTAGGCGTGAAAGAATACGAGAGTCTTGACCTGAAGACATCAGTAGTAAAGTTACCGTTGGGCAATCGGATGTCATTGTGGCTTAAGCTCCACTCAGAAGAGAACTTGTCTCCGACTCTAACAGTTACAGTTCCGCTGTTAGCGTATCTCTTTCCGCCAAAGAAGCCTCCCAAGATATGCCTTGTGCTAATTGAAAAAGGTTTATTAGGATTTGTGAAGAATACGAGCTGTGCTTCTGCATGATCATATGTACCTGCGGGAACTTCTACAATTCCTGATAGTATAAATGGAGATACAACTCCTTCTGTTGTAAAGTTAACGCCTGTATGTACTTCAGTTCCTGATTTCCACTCCCAGTGGTTGTCTACATGAAGAAAGCTCGTCTCTTGGAATCCTTCAAAATTCCAATATGCTCTCCAAGACACATGTGGTCGGATCTCTAGCATCGGAGATGACTTGGGATATCTATGCGCATATAGTACAAGTACTTCTGGCTTGCGAAATGCTTGTCTAAATAGAAAACCTACTTCAGGATTAAAACCTTCTCCTACTTCGGTGTATCCCGCTCTAATGACCCAATTATTCCAATTATAGTTAGCTTTTAATTGTAAAGAGTGATCTCCCTCAGAGATATCTTCAGTGCTCGTCTTTGCAAAGTATCCTGTGACTTGAGCTTGCTTTCCGATGCCAAATTTGCCATCGAGCGCCATAGTGCTATTAGAGGAGCCATTTTCGATTCCTATATTGCTTCGATTTACAAATAAGCCGCCGACCGATGTTCGCTGTCCTAATTGATGATCGACTCTTGCTACGGTAAATGCATTTTTGTCGATACCTGCACCACTGACTTCGTCGGTATACATGTTGAGTATACCAACATTGGTTTGATTCATACGTCCGCTTAATCGAGCGCCACCTATGATCGGCACTTGCGCACCTCCTGCACCAATGCCGATCCGTCGGCTAAAAAAGAGATCAACTTCTCCCGGACTACCGACTGAGAAAAGGCCGGCATTTTCCAAAAAGAAAGGACGCTTCTCTGGAAAGAAAAGATTGAATCGATCTAAGTTTACCTGTTGGTCATCGACTTCGACTTGAGCAAAGTCAGTATTGTATGTCAAGTCAAGCGTCATGCTAGGGGTGACACTGTATTTGAGGTCAACTCCAACTTCTCCTTTCGTATCAGAATCGGGTAGTATGAGTGTCTGGTCGTCTGACGATTGACCACTTGTTTGTCCTAGGACATAAGGTATGAGTTTTAGGTTGCCCGGCTTTTTAAGATTAAGACCATTAAGGTCACCAGCCAATGAAAGTCTATAGAAGTTTAATCCATTTGGTATCGGTGCCCAGTAAGTTAGTTCGTTCGTTTTTTGGATGTTACGTTGGAAGTTGATACCCCAAGTTTGGTCTTCACCAGGCGCAAATCTCAATGTCTTCAATGGGATAGCAAACTCTGCGCTCCAGCCATAGTCACCTACTTTAGCTGCCACTTCCCAAGAAGCATCCCAGTTGAGATTGAAGCCTCCTATGGTTCCCCCTTGTTGTCTGTTGTTGTTAAAGTTACCTTGTCCTTCATTGTCTACTTGTGCATCATATTGGGTGCCTATAGAATTGGTGCCAAATACAAAACCATCCTGTCCATTGTGGTATGTATCCAAGATCATTAAGAAAGCATCTGTTGCATCAAGATTGCCATCTCGGCGAGCGTCTGTAACAACGATTCCTTCTGGGCTAGCGTCGTAGCACACAACTGAGACATACAAGGTCCGATCATCAAAACCTATCCTTATGTCTGTCTTCTCACTTGCTGCCTGACCTATATTAGGTCGTACTTGCGTAAATGCTCCAAACGGCTGAATCGATAGCCACGCCGGATCAGTAGCTACCTCGCCATCGATGGTTGGCTGTTGGGTAAGTAACTGAGCATTGGCTACTGGAGCTTGTGCTTGTAAGTGCAAGCTGAAAAAAGCAAGCAACCCAAACATAGAAGTCCGACAGAAGGATTCTAGATAAAACATAGAAATGAAGTAATAGTGTTGAGCTGTGAAAGTACAGTGAATTAATGAAAATAAAGATTGGCGCTTCTCCTAGAAATTGACCCAGAACCCTTTTCGTTAATGTGAAGGCTATTTTGACAATCTGCACTGCTTTTGTGAATAGACATCTTACTGATATCGTAGGGATAGGCCAGTTCAGGTGGTTCTTATTCTGTTTCATCATCTATTCGTATATGGCTCAGCTACAATTACTGGTATATTATGGTCGATTAAAGAACCACAAATGAAGTTTGTCTTAGTATTACTATTGATTTCAAATATTGTCGCAAGCCAGTCTATTGAAACGAGAGAATTAAAATCATTTCTATTAAATCAACAAAGGGAGATTTTAATTTATACACCTAAAGGCTATAAAAAGGAAGAGGGTAAAAAAGTAAACGTGATCTATGTCTTTGATTCGCAATCACGAGAAATGTTTGATTATGTGCATTCTACAATTTCATTTTTAAAACCCTATGGTGTTGAATACCTTGTAGTTGGAATAGTATCGCCGTATCTGCCTGATAGAAAATGGTATCGAAACACTGAGATGTTACCTGCTCCAGATCACCCAACTACGAGTAAAAAGTGGAAAGGAAATTTGGGCAAAGCAGATTCTCTTTTAATGTTCTTTGAGAATGAGTTGATACCCTATGTTGAAAATGAGTTTCACACATATGCTGATCGTACTGCAATTGGACATTCCAACAGTGCTACTTTCGTCCTTCATAGTTTCTTAGAGAAGCCAAACTTATTTCAGAACATCATTGCCTTATCTCCCAACTTGGTTTACGACGAGGGCCAAATTAGTAGAAGAGTAGTCAGGATGGAGTGCGGTTCTTTAATCAGTAATAAATTTTTATTTGTCTCAAATGCTAATGAAGCTGATGACAACGGTTGGAAGGATTGGAAAAATGAAAGAGACAAATTTTACAGCCTGTTAGAAGACCATCCATGCAGTGATAAGCTAGGCTTCAGTTACATTGAATTGACTAATCAAGACCATATGAAATCATTCCCAGAGGCTGCCTTGACTGGTTTGAGGAATTTAGTGAATCATCAATTCTATGACGTCAAAAAGCTTCAATTGCTATTAAAACATAGAGAGATTTATGACCATGAGGTTATAACCGCGGATGTGATAAATTCATATGCTTATGAGAATTATTATATTGACAATAATTTTGAAGCAATCGAACTGCTTGATTGGGGTATAGGTCTATTTCCGAACGATGATAATTTATTTGACAGCAAAGGAGAGATTCTTGAATATTTGAATAGAAAATCGGAGGCGTTGAATTCATATAAGCAAGCCAAATTTATTCTTATTAAGAACAAGAATAATTTTGACAATGAGGAATATGAAAAGAGGTTGACTATATATAATAACAGAATTGGAAAAATTGAATAGCTACTACATATAGCACCAACATCAAGCAAATCTTTTCGTTAGATCTTTGGATGTAACCATGACTCTACAGGGTAAGGTAGGGTATCGTGCTTGTAAGGTAAACAAAGCCGTGCCTCTGACATAACCACTTCGCAAGTGTTGATCAATAAAAATCACTGTTTACAGTGATTGCTCATGTCTTAATACCATCTACCTTCATAATTTAATTATTAGACAGAGAACTTACTAATAGTCGTACAGCACGTGTTGCGGTTGTTTGCTCATTGTCTAATATCACTTAAGCCCATAAATATGTCTGAACTTAAAAGAATACGGCTTGTACTGGTTCTTCTATTCGCACTGATAAGCTTGTCCTCAGTATCACAAGAATTTGTCACAGCCTTTCCAAAGATAGAAAATCAGCTCAGTGGCGAATTAGATTATGCCAATGGAGGGTTGGAGTTTACGCTAAGACAGCAGAATGGTGAATATATACGAGGCAAGATTGATGCGAAGGGTGTGATACATTTCAAATTGAGAGAATTTGATATTAGGGCTTTATATGATAGTATTCCTTTGCAACACTTCAATTTTCAAAGTCTTTTTAAAATGCAAACCTGCGAGGGTAAAGGCAATTTTGACAAGACACCCTTTGATGATGTATATGCTCAAAACTATGAGTCTATAAAAATAGAGAAGTATGGAATAGTCGTAGGGGTGTTGAAAGCTGGTTCGGATAGAAAGGTCTTAGCTAATAATAGATACAATAGTGACAGTCTGACCGCTGGAAGCAAGTATCATTGGTTTTATATAGATAGATCTATTGATTACAAAGAAGAATGTATGAGAACTTCCTTTGACGGCATGTATGATATTGAAGTTACGGTTAGTGCGGATGTCCAATTAAATAAGGGATGGAATTTTATCAAAGAAGAAATTGCTGAAGTCCAAGATTATAGTAGAAATGATTATCATACTATTATACCAAAGAGAATACACTTCACAACGGCCTCCCCAGAGGATGAGGAAGTGAAATGGTTTATAAAGCAGACGGCAAAGGAAGAAGAAATCCAAGTTGCTAAGGTGTTATCTAATTATGAGCCTATAACAAAGGATCAATTTGAAAAGTGGGCACCAAATGAGTTGGATGATTTAACTTTGATCAGCAAGGAGAATGGTGTCCCACCTAAAAGACGAAAGAACAAAAATAATTTGCATTTGATCTATGCTGATGAATCCCAGGAAAGAGAGATTGATCTTTACGTGATTGATTATTGTAGGAATCCTGGAGATATAGAAATGGTAAACTTTGCGTATGCCATGGAATATGAAGGTAAAGATGAAAAGGACATAAAACCTTACATATCTCAATACAGAGAACAAGAGAAGGTGACACAGCTATTATACAAAGTTGGAGATAGAATATTTGTAGAGGCGATTGCCAAGAATATGAATGCTGAAGACTTGTGGAGTTACATTAAAGAGCTGAATGTAGAGAAGCTACCATAATGTACGATCAGATCACCGATTCTAACGGACTCGTCTGAATACTGTGAAGCTGCAATAATAAAGGGTAATTAAGAAAGTAAGTATCATCTTGAGATGTTTTACCTTTGGCTTAAATTGTAATCTATGCAGACAATCGGGCTTATCGGAGGGATCACTTGGCAGTCTACTATCATGTACTATGAAGTGCTCAATAGACTTGCAGCGGATCATGATAGTGAGATTGAATCAGCCAGATGCTTGATTCATTCTTTAGAGTTTGGGGAGATCTCAAGACATCAGAGAGCTGAAAGTTGGGATGTATTGGATGAAATTATGGCCGATGCCAGTAGAAGCCTTGAAGCAGGAGGAGCTAAGGTCATCATTATATGCGCTAACACAATGCACTTGTGTGTAGAGGCAGTAAGAAAGGCAGTATCGATCCCAGTGATACACATAGCTGAAGTAGCGGCAGATGCAATCGAAAAACAAGGCATTAAAACAGTCTCTCTTTTGGGTACAAAGTATACAATGGAGCAACCATTTTTCAAGGATATCTTAGCTGCGCGAGGCATTACAACGATCATCCCAAATGATGAAGAGCGAGATGAGATACATAGAGTCATCTATCAAGAGCTTGCATCAGGTACATTAGTTCCTTCTTCTAAACAGTACTATATCAATGTGATCGAAAGGTTGAAGACAGCAGGAGCACAAGGTGCTATCCTTGGATGTACTGAGATACCATTGTTGATAAAGGAAGAGGATGTAAGTATCCCTACTTTTGATACTACTACGCTTCATGCGAAAGCTGCTTTTGGAAAGTCGCTAAATTTATAAAGAGGTCTGAATTTGTTGGATACGCGTTATAGCTCCTAATCTATAATACTAGGTCGTCTACAATTCTCTCCGTCCTTCTAAATCATACCTATCAAAAAATGCCCAGATAACTTCAGAGGCATTGATGTCATAGTTGGTCCCAAAAGATGTTACAGCAGATCCAGGCCAAGTATGAGTGCCTCCTATGACTCTATAATGTATCACAGTGCTTGCATCTGAATCATCGCCATATTGAAATCGCTCAAGTGTGCTACCGTCAGACTCATTTATGTCTTCAACTTGTGTTGTCATACTTGTGTCATCGAGTTCATTAACAGTTACCCAATAGTCAACAACCTCATCTATGTGCTTGGTCCATGTTGTACCAGTATAAGGAACAACTCTGTCTTGTGTCCCGTGAAATTGTAAAATAGGAACTGGCCGATTGGGGTTGCATGCTCCAATTGTCTCAGGTGACATAGAGCCTGTGACTGAAGCGACCGCAGCTATTTTATTACTTAGTTGACAGGCCAACTCAAAACTAAAAAATCCACCGTTGGACATGCCAGTCGAGTAGATGCGCTTGGCATCGATATTATAATCCTCTGAGATCTCTTGGATCATAGCTTCTGTATATCCAATGTCATCAGCCGTGCTGCCGAGTGTCCAACCGCCTACATTCCAATGTGAACTGCCATTGAAAAGTAAACCCTCGGGGTGTGCGACTATAAAACCTTCTCTTTTTGCTATCTCTCTAAAGTCACCGTATTGCATCTGTTCATCAGCGTTGGAGGTGTAGCCATGATAATTTAGAAGGAGTGGTACATCTTCACTTCCATCATAGTTCTCGGGTACATAAAGTATGTAGGACCGTGATTGTCCTTGATGTGAGATTGACTTCGACAGAGTGCCGGTTACGATAACATCTGATACAGGCTCGGGATCTGGTTGAGTTGGAGATATGATCATCGTTTCATCTTCCTTGCTGCAAGATGATATAATTGAGACTACGAGTATAAATAGGCAGAAACGAGTAGCATCCATAAGATTTAAACGATTTTGATAGCTATTAGTGTTCTATTGTGCGTTTATCCTTGAGTTTTGTTTTAAGTAATGGTTGATGTGTTTCACTAAAGTAATATGTAAATTGAGGATATGAAACTTATGCTTCTATTGATTAGCCTGATCTCAATGAT
>CALIHL010000187.1 GCA_938022935.1 uncultured Saprospiraceae bacterium | reverse complement strand
GATAGGCTGTATACCTGGCAAAGGGTAAGAACAGTAAGTCGGCTTTGTATCTGTGATCCCAGGCAACGGAGTCAACATGACACCACCTGTCTCAGTTTGCCACCATGTATCGATGATCGGCACCTTGCCTTTTCCGATGTGCTTATCATACCAGTGCCATGCTTCTGCATTGATAGGTTCTCCAACAGAGCCCAAAAGCTTTAGACTACTTAGGTCATACTTTGCTGGCCATTCGTCACCTCGTGCCATCAGGGCACGGATTGCCGTTGGTGCTGTGTAAAACTGATGAACGCCATGCTTCTGACATACTTCCCAGAACCTACCTGCGTCTGGATAAGTCGGAACGCCTTCAAACATCATCGTCGTAGCTCCAGCCAACAAAGGCCCATAGACGATGTAAGAATGCCCGGTGATCCAACCGATATCGGCAGTACACCAGTAGATGTCACCTTTTTTGTATTGGAAGACATTGAGGAAACTAAAACATGCGTAGACCATATAGCCACCGCAAGTGTGAACCACCCCTTTCGGTTTTCCTGTACTTCCAGACGTGTATAGTATAAAGAGCATGTCCTCACTATCCATCGGCTCTGGTGCGCAGTATGAATCTTGGGGATCTACTTGAGCATCCCAGTGAAGATCTGTTGTATCATTCCAAGAAACATCATCTCCAGTGTTTCGATCCATCAGTACATGCTGTACACTTGGACAGCCGATAGCCATCGCCTCATCCACTACTTTCTTTACAGGTATTTTCTTCGCACCTCTATTGTTGAAATCAGAACAGATGATCATTTTCGCTTCAGCGTCATTAACTCTATCAGCAAGAGCTTGTGCTGAAAAGCCAGCAAAAACAACAGAATGCACCGCTCCAATCCGAGCACAAGCCAATAACCCTATCGCCAACTCCGGCACCATAGGCATATAAAACACCACTCTGTCTCCTTTGCTTATACCATTTGCCTTGAGCGCATTAGCCAGCTTAGATACCGAGGCCAACAGCTCATTATAGGTATATGACTTAACGCCATCTACTGGATCATTGGGCTCCCATAATATGGCTGTGTCATCTCCTCTTTCAGCGATATGCCGATCGAGACAGTTGACCGTTATATTGAGTTGACCACCTTCAAACCATTTGATGTTGGGTCCTTCAAAGTCCCAATTGAGGACTTTATCCCACGGTTTCATCCACTCAAAGCTCTTGGCTTGCTCTGCCCAAAATCCTTCTGGGTCTTCCACACTTCGCGCATATGTGCTCTTATAATCATCTAAAGATGAGATCTGATGGGTCATGTAAGTTGTATTTACGTAAGTGCGAAAAATAGGCGTTTTATAGGGAAGGACAAAGCCTTCCGGCAAATGGACCATGATAAGTCACTACTTAAAACCGAGGGTAAACCATAGACAATACAGTTTGCCTCCTCCGTTATACTTGGGAGTTAAACAAAATGAACATGAACAAAATCATCACATTGGTTATCGCAGCGGCTTTATTGAGCTCTTGTGAAAATCAAAAAGTCGCACTTCTTGAGTCACAAGTAGAACAGTTAGAATCTCAAATAGAACACACGCAAGAATCCAACTCTTCTCTACTCGATCGTTTATCAGACTTGTCTGTGATCAACCAAACTGAAGCCAAGAGCATACAAAGTTCGTTAGAATCATTGGGCAAGCAAAATGAGTATATCCAAAATCTGACGACCAAGATCCATGAGAAAGACTCTATCAACTTTGCCTTAGTCAATAACCTTAAGCGATCATTAGTCGATATCGCAGATGAAGATATCCAGATCGAAGTCCGTGGAAGTGCAGTGTATGTCAGCATAGCAGATCAATTGCTGTTTCAATCAGCGAGTGCACAGATATCTCGAAAGGCAACGGTCATCTTGCAGAAGGTTGCTACAGTGATCAATGATCATAATGCGGTCAATGTACTAATAGAGGGGCATACTGACAATATCCCAATCAGCAACAAAAGCTTCACTGACAACTGGGACCTAAGTGTCCAAAGAGCAACTGCTGTCGTAAGGATACTTCAGAACGAATATAATCTTGATCCATCACGGCTTACTGCAGCGGGTAGATCCTTTTATATGCCACGAGCCGATAACGAGACCCCACAAGGTCGCAGTAAGAACCGAAGAACCGAGATCATATTAACACCTAAGTTGGATCAATTCTTTGAGTTACTCGAGGCTCCGGAGTTGGTGGGATAAGATTACTTATAAGGTCGGAAGTCTACAATGAGCGAAAATAATGCTGTTGTAGGCTTCCAACCTTAACCATCCAGCTCCAGACGACAATTAAAGATGTGTACTGTCTTTCTCTCAATCTTATATTTGTTACTTAATAAAGCATAAGAAATGAAAGAAGCAGTCATCGTATCCACGGCGCGGACGCCGATCGGTAAAGCATATAAAGGAGCTTACAACAATACCAATGCACCAACTCTTGCAGGTTGGGCTATAGAAGCAGCCATAGAGCGAGCAGGCATAGATCCAGCATCAGTAGACGATGTGATCATGGGTTGTGCTATGCAACAAGGCACACAGTCACCTAATATCGGTAGACTCGCAGCTCTTGCTGGTGGATGTCCAGTGACAGTAGCTGGGATGAGCATCGATCGTCAGTGTAGCTCAGGGATGATGGCCGTTGCGACTGCTGCTAAGCAGATCCTCCATGATGGGATGGATGTTGTCATCGGTGGAGGACTGGAGTCGATCAGCCTTGTGCAGAATGCACACATGAATACGCACCGTATGATCGACCGTAACTTGGTCAAGTCTCACAAGGATGTGTATATGCCTATGTTACAGACTGCAGAAATCGTAGCGAAGAGGTATGACATCAGCAGGGATCAGCAAGATGCGTACGGTCTGCAGAGTCAGCAAAGAACCGCTGCTGCACAGGCAGCAGGTGTATTTGACAACGAAGTGATCACAACCACTTCTAACAAAGGCGTGAAGAATAAAGAAACTGGAGAAATCACTTACGAAGATGTAACCATCTCTAAGGATGAAGGAAACAGACCTTCTACAACTTTGGAAGGGCTTCAGGGATTAAGATTAGTCAATGAAGGAGGATCAATCACAGCAGGAAACGCAAGTCAACTTTCTGATGGAGCATCAGCATGTGTCGTGATGGACAGCAAGCTTGCTGAGCAAAAAGGACTTACACCACTGGGCGCTTATAGAGGTATCGCAGTTGCAGGTTGTGAGCCGGATGAGATGGGCATCGGACCTGTCTTTGCCATACCAAAGTTGCTCAAGGCAAATGGTTTAAAAATGAGCGATATCGGACTATGGGAACTCAACGAGGCATTTGCAGTGCAAGTGATTTATTGTAGAGAAAAATTAGGTATCGACAATGACATATTAAATGTGAATGGTGGAGCGATATCAATCGGTCACCCATATGGTATGACTGGATCAAGAATGGTGGGACATGCACTCTTAGAAGGTAAGCGTAGAGGCGCTAAGTATGTTGTCTGCACGATGTGTGTAGGTGGCGGTATGGGCGCTGCAGGATTATTTGAAGTATACTAATCTGTATACTTCATATAGAGCTAATAGTTTATAATTAATAAACCAGCAAGACCGAACCACTGACGTGCTCAGTGGTTCCATTGGCGTATACGAGTTCAGCAAGATATACGTACGCTCCTTCGGGCGCATTGGAGTGGCCATTCCAGCCTTTCCATCCGCGATCATACTCGTTAAGCTCCATGCGCTTTTCTTCATATACTGGCATACCGAATCGATTAAAAACAGAGAGCTTTCTAATCTTAATCGTTCCTTCTAATCCTTGCAAATAGAAGCGATCATTGCCTGATATACTATTAGGATTGAAGACATTGGGAGCATAAAATGTCTTATTGAATGGCAGTGGATCAATTGTAAGCACATCTGCATAGACACATTCTGATTGAGTCTCAACTACAACTTCAATGTCACTCATTTCTCGTAGAGAAGTGGTCAAGTTAGCGCTCGTAGATTTTTCTTTTTTACTATTGATGAACCATTCTATACTTACAATTTCATTCGCTTCAAAATTTGAAAGATCGAGTGAGAGATCAATCACTTGGCCTTTATAGATCTCTTCAAGGTTATGCTTTAAGGCGACGGTTCGGTCTCTAAGATCCCTGATTTCAAGTTGTGCTACATCTGGACATCCCGCTCTATTAAAAACTGTAACGGAAACCACTCCAGCTTTATAGATAATAGTTGACTCTTCTTTACTACCATTACTCCATTCGTAAGATGCATAACCAGGCATGGATAGCCTAGCTCCCCGATCATCACAAATCACATCGGAACCAAAAATCTTAGGAACAAATGTAGTACCGAGATCAACTTGAAAACTTGAAGTATCTCTACAACCATTACCATTAGTTACAACCAATGAATACTGGCCTGACACATCTGCTATTACTTCCGATTCATTTCTAATCTGATCATTAGGAAAAATCCATTCATACTCTTCAAACTCCTCCGATACCGACATCTTCCTAATAGGGCTACCACATGGATCGCCTGCAATAATCACTTCATAAGGATCATACAATTCAAATCGTCCTATGTTCTCACAGTCAAATCCTTCACAAGCCCAAACCCGTGATATGTTTGTCCCAAATGTAAAAGCAGTCGTTTCGTTAAAACTGTTACAAGAAGACCCGACCTCATCTTGATCACAATTACCAACTACAAATCCCTTATCATCATAAAACTTTGTAAAACTCGATGTCACGCTACATTTTGCAAATAATCTAAAACGCCTTGTCCCTGGACCCGTAAAATAAGTCTTGAGTTCAGGTGGCGTCTCACAAGATGAACACAAGTCGGATTCGTTTTCTAAACTATCAACCAGCGTTCGGATCCAGCCGTACTCAGATGAAGAGCTCTGCCCTACTCCAACTTGAGCACAGCATAAAAAAATGATATGTAGAAGTAGTATCCTCAAAGATCGTGATCAGTTAAAAAGTCTCAACAACTTAAACGAATTTTTCAATTTGCTTAGCGAGCTTTGCTTTGGTCATACCTCCAGATCTTCTCCAGACAATCTTTCCACTTTTATAAATTACAAATGTTGGCACACTGCTGACATCAAGCTTCTTGGCAAGCTTTTGATTTTTATCGATATCAACCTTGATGATCTTAGCCTTCCCTTTGATGTCTTTAGACAGTGCTTTAAGAACAGGATGCATCGCCTTACAAGGCCCACACCAAGTCGCATAAAAGTCAACCAAAGTTGGTTGCTCTGACTTTACAATATCAAAATATGACTTCTTTCCCATGTTCGATTCTTTTGTTGGATAACTAATGACCTCATGCCATGAAGAGCACTGTGGTCTCATTTATTTCTCTAAGTTAAGATATAGCCTCAAACCAAAAGGATGTTATACGACAAGTCGGCGTAAAATTCTTAATTTAAGCCCCGAACTGAGCGTATGGATACCAATATCATAGACAATAAAGAACTGAGCATATGGGAAGCACTGATCCCAGTAATCGCACTTGTAGGCATGTTGGCTTACAACGTATATGTCTTTGGCGATGACGCTCTGAGTGGTTCTAACCAGTTTGTTCTTCTTTTAGGTGCTGCAGTTGCTGCAGTTATAGGCTTCTTGAACGAAGTGAGCTATAAAAAGATGATAGAAGAGATCTCTTCAAATATCAGATCTACGGTGGGAGCCATCTTGATCTTACTATTTGTGGGTTCTTTGGCAGGTACTTGGCTGATCAGTGGGATCATCCCGTCTATGATCTATTATGGCCTTCAGATCTTACATCCATCTATCTTTTTGCCTGCAACAGTAATCATCTGCGCTATTATCTCTCTCGCAACAGGCAGCTCTTGGACAACTTCAGCAACAGTAGGTATCGCTTTGATCGGTATCGGTAAAGCGATCGGCCTACCACTGGGCATGGTAGCTGGTGCAGTGCTATCTGGAGCGTACTTCGGAGATAAGATGTCTCCACTTTCAGATACCACTAATTTGGCACCAGCGATGGCAGGTGCAGACTTATTTGACCATATCAGATACATGGCATTGACAACAGTTCCTACAGTTGTAATCACCATTATCATTTTCGCTATCATTAGCGCAACACGCGAGACTGCTGGTTCAGCGGACAATACTGTGATCTTGGCTGCGATCAATGAATCATTTTATATCTCAGGGTGGCTTTTTTTAGTACCAGCCGCAGTAATCTTTATGATTATAAAGAAGACACCGCCGCTGATTGCTCTAATGATCGGGACGTTATTGGGTGCGGTCTTCGCCATCATCTTTCAACCAGCAGCAGTCAATAGTATAACAGGAGCTACAAGCCTATCTGTTGAGTCTGCATACAAAGGCGTAATGACAGCGATGACGGTTGATACGGCGATCGAAACTAGTAATGCTGAGCTCAATGACTTGTTTACAGCAGGCGGCATGGCTGGTATGTTAGGTACGATATGGCTCATCATTTGTGCGATGGTATTTGGCGGGGTTATGGATGCCATCGGCGCTTTAGCCCGCATCAGTCAGACTTTGCTCAATATGGCACAGAGTGTATTTGGATTATTTGCCAGCACAGTGGCTTCTTGTCTTGCACTCAATGTCACAGCTTCAGATCAATACTTAGCGATTGTCGTCCCAGGAAAGATGTTTGAGAAAGCATATGCAGATCGTGGTTTAGCACCAGAAAACCTATCTAGAACCCTTGAAGACTCAGGTACAGTAACCAGCGTACTCGTCCCATGGAATACTTGCGGCGCTTACCAATCTGGTGTGCTCGGCGTATCCGTAGCGGAGTACTTCATCTATGCCATATTCAACTATTTAAGCCCGTTTATGACATTGCTGTATGCAGCATTGGGCATCAAAATCAAGCAACTGACCAAGGCTTAGGAGATTAATATTGGTCACTTGATCGATGCTATAACGGGCTTGAGAATGATGCTCACAGTATCTATTTCGTATATGCTACCCCTCCCGATATCATATATGTAATCAGTGACATATAATTAAAATGATAATATATCTTATTTTGATCTACCTTTGAGCGTTGCAGAGGAGAACAGTTATATGACATTTAAAGAATTACATCTTGTGGACCCCATTCTGGAGGCACTAGATGACGCAGGCTATACAGAGCCGACACCGATACAAGAACAGGCCATCCCAATTTTATTACGAGGCAAAGATCTACTGGGCTGTGCTCAGACAGGCACTGGCAAGACGGCGGCTTTTGCCATCCCGATTATACAGAATCTTTACCTTGACAAGCAGCTTGAAAAAGGCCGCAGTAGAAAGATATCGACATTGGTCGTAACACCTACAAGAGAGCTAGCGATCCAGATCGGTGAGAGTTTTACGGCTTACGCCAAATACACTAAACTTCGCAACACCGTCATCTTTGGAGGTGTGAAACAAGGCAAGCAAGTCAGAGCCCTTGAAAGCGGTATCGATATCCTTGTAGCTACTCCTGGAAGACTATTGGATCTAATCGGGCAAGGGTACATTTCCCTTAAGGATGTAAAATACTCAGTCCTTGATGAGGCGGATCAGATGCTCGACATGGGCTTCATCCATGATATCAAGAAGATAATAGAAAGGCTGCCAGATAAACGCCAGTCCTTATTCTTTTCAGCTACTATGCCTCAAAACATCGTTCAGCTATCTAAGAAGATGCTTGGTGACCCTGAAAAGATAACTATCAAACCTGGACAAGCGACCGCTGAAAAAGTAGAGCAAGCAGTATACTATGTAAGCAAAAGAAACAAGATCAAGTTGCTGGCCCATGTCATCAAAGAGAAAAATGAGAAATCCACGCTCGTATTCTCAAGAACCAAACATGGAGCCAACAAGATTGTCAAGCTCTTAGGCCGCGAAGATATCAGAGCAGAGGCGATACACGGTAACAAGTCGCAAGGTGCCCGACAACAAGCGCTGGGTAACTTCAAAGATGGAAAGACAGGTGTTTTAGTCGCTACGGATATTGCAGCAAGAGGTATAGATGTATCTCAACTGTCCCTTGTTATCAATTACGACTTACCTAATGTTCCTGAGACATATGTGCATAGGATCGGCAGAACAGGAAGAGCAAAGGAAAGTGGAGTCGCTATATCATTTTGTGATGTAGAAGAAAGACCTTACCTAAGAGACATCCAAAGATTAATCAGCCAAGATATCCCAGTTATAGAAGATCATCCATTTCCTGACGATGGAAAAAGAGAGCCAAAGTCTGAGCAAGCTCAAACTCAACGCCCTCAAAGACGAGAGTGGAAGAACAAAAGAAATGATCGATCAAGACCTGCACGCTCTAAGCCTGCTAACACTCGAGATGCTAACAAGAAAAGGAACGAAAGACCAGCAAAACCTAAAAATCAACGAGACGACCGCAGAGATAAGAAGAGAGACGATAACAGAGATAAAAGCAACGACAACAAGAGAGACAATCACAAGCCCAAAGAAGAAAGAAGTGAGCATCGATCAGCATCTTCTTCTAAGGGTAGCGATAGATCTTCAAGACCCTTCAAGAAGAAACGAAGCAGCAATGAGAAGTATGTCAAAAGAGACAAGAAGAGAGGTTATCTCGACTTGTTAGACTAAATAGTCTGTTTCTCAACTCTGACTAGTTTAAGTAACCGCCTTACTGAACTAACAAACATGCCAACTGTTAAAAAATAATCAATCAGTTCGTATGTCCACAAAACGATACAAATATATCATCATCGGTGCAGGCCTATCTGGACTTGTCACCGCTTATGCCTTACAGAAGAAAGGTGAGCAAGACTTTATAGTATTAGAAGGTAGAAATCGAGTCGGAGGACGCATATTAACCAGTGATGATATTGACCTCGGAGCAACATGGTTTCAATCGCATCATAAGACACTTTCTAATCTGATTGACGAACTCAGCATAGTGAAGTTCCACCAATACAGTACAGGCAAGAGTATATTCATCTACAGCTCGATGGCACCCGCGCAGTACTTTGAAAACGATCCCAACACACCTTCTGCTTACAGAATCGGTGGCGGATCTGCTGCTCTCATCAACAAACTCGCCAGTTACTTTTCTAATCAAATCAAACTCAATCAGAAAGTTGAAAGAATAGACTACTCAGAAGACTTTATAAAAATCAAAACGTCATCATCAACTACAGCAGCTACCTACGAAGCTTCCAAAGTTGTCATAGCTATGCCACCACAAATGACAACAGGCTTAACAATGCATCCAGCCTTCCCAAAGATACTAGCAGATGCCATGGCCAACACCCATACTTGGATGAGCAATGCCATCAAGGTTGGAATCAGATATGCCACACCTTTTTGGAGAGAAATGAAGCTGTCAGGGACAATCATCGGACACGTTAGCCCAGTGATAGAATTGTATGATCATTCTAATATCGAAGACAACTCCTATAGCCTCATGGGCTTTATGAATGAAGGCCTTAGAGATGAGACCCAGGATGATAGAAAGGAACGCATCCTCTCCTACTTAGAAAAGCACTTTGGACCTGAAGTTAGAAACTACATCTCCTATCAAGATAAAGATTGGTCTATAGACCCATACACCTCTTGCGAAAAACTAAAGTCCATATACATCAGCCCGCGATATGGTAATCCTATCTTTCAACAAGATCACTTTGACGGCAGAATCATCTTATCGGGAGCGGAGACATCACCAGTACATGGTGGATATATGGATGGTGCAGTGGTGAGTGGGATTAAGGCTGCTGAAGGGCTGTTGAGTTAGCGAGCCAATGGCTTTTACAATTATGGTTCAACCGGCACTTTATAAAAAGGCAAAATACTATGAACGCAGGCTCGTCTTAGCTCATAGATACCGAGTGACTTAAGCTGAGGCTCTTTCTATTTATCACAAATCCCATCGCGTAATCTGTTCCGAAAGGGAAAATTAAAAATGATCCTTTATCGGTTGTGAATCTGCTGAAACCAATCAGGATATCAAAGGCTAAGCACAAAGAAAAGTCTTGCTGCGATCAACTCCTAGTAGATCTCAATTGTTTCGATATAAAGATCTCGGGTAATCTGAAATCCGAACATTATCTCTTGTCAATTCTTTTATAGCATCATGAGCAATCCACTTAGCAGCTTTACTGTGTATACTTGACATCTCATTGGCTACTAAAATTGCTTTCGACTTCAAATCAATATTTCTTTTTCCAATATTTCTCAAAGCCCAATTAACCGCCTTCTTTACATATATTCTTTCATCAGTACATTCTCTTTTGATGATCGGAAAGAACTGCTCAAATACTTCGTTACCAGATGTTTTATCGGCCATACAGAATGCAGCTATAATTGTAAAGCCGGCCCTCTTTTCAAATTCTCTTTTTCGTTTTGTCCATTCCTTAGCTTTAGACACAGCATATGCACTTTTTGCAAATAGCCCCATACAGAACGAATCACATATTTCCCAATTCTCAAAGGTACTTGTCCATTTGTCCATAAGTTCTTCGGTCAAGTTTTGAGGATTAAATATTTTGCTGCAAAGCAACCTGGCTTCATAAATACCAGAATCAAAAAGTTGAATGGCCAGATCATCGTCTTTGGGAATCCTCTTGGCTATTTCTTTCAGGTCCTTATGATAAATACCCAATGCATTATTAGAGACAACTCCAAACTTGGCTTCCTTAAACAAGACCTTTTCAGGATTTGCTTCTTTTTTAAGTAAATCGATTATTTGCTCTGCTGTCACTATTTACTAGCATTTATACTAATTGCTTGATCGATGAAGGACCTAATAATCTTTTCATCCAGCTCACCTTTCTGAGGCAACACTCTTATTGCCTTTCCTTTGCCTATAAGAACGCCTATCTTATCCTTCATTTTTGCGCCTTTCAAAAAACCAAAATCAACTCCATATGGCATCGTCCTCATATGGCAAATACCTCCTTTAGAATTAGAATAAGTAGTGATCCTTTTCTTTTTAGTCTCAACGATTCCTTCGTAGGAAAGCAATACTTCTCTTGCTTTGAGAAACAAGTTGGCATATTCTGATTGTATGTCTTTATCGAACTGCATTTTATTATTTTATTGGAACATATATCTCAGTTAGTAATTCTTCTTTACTGGTCTGGCTCTTATTATTGACATAATGCTCAAAAACTGGAACCTCTCTAAGCTCTATGTCTTTCTTAATGATCCATTCTCTAAAAATACAATCATAGACCTCGCTTAAGTTTTGGTAATCACCCTTATACAAAAAACTCAAGTGTTTTCCTCCGGCTATCGTTCGTGTTGAGAAATACTCAACTTTTGCTGTATTGACAGAGATGCAAGCATCATATCTAATTTTCGATGATTCAGTAATGTCAGGATCATCCCAACTGATGCCGTAGAACTTAGTACCAAAATTGATTAATCCACTTTCACCAGCCTTACGGAAGAAAGCGTCCCAGCTATCTGAGGTTTCCTTACCTCCGATAGCTCCTCTGGACTGCTGATATACTACATGTGTTACTGGAAAGTTTTTCTCTGTAACAAGAAACTCGAACTGCTTAGCTTCTAACGACACTTTGTCGTTAGGTTTAATAACATTGTGTTTCCTTACCTCCAGTGGTGTCACATTGAATAACTTCTTAAATGCCTTACCAAAAGCAGCTGGTGTTTGGTATCCGATGTTATAGCCTATATCTTTTATCGGTTGATTAGAATATCTAATCAACTTAATCGCTGTCTCCATCCTAATACGGTTGATATAACTACCGATTGATTCATTCAGATAAGCTTTCATGATTCTGTGAAAGTGAAACTTAGATAGCTGCGCTCTTTGAGAGAGCTGATCTAACTTATGCTCTTCATCCAAATGCGCATCTATATATGATAGCACATTATGTATGTTCTCTAAGTAGCCTTTCATTTTATATCATCAAACCATTCTACGATCGCTTCTCCAATCTCGTTAGGCACATCTTCTTGGAGATAGTGCTTGCTTTTCCCCACACACTTATCCGTCATTTTAGGAAACTCCTTACGCATAAGTGGAATATACTCTTTTCGAATCAGTGAGCCTGGTGTTGCCCAAAGTAAATGAAAAGGAACATCTGTAGTAGTCAACCACTTATTGTAGTTATTGATAACAGCAGCATTCTCGGCATTAGCTCCTTCTATAGGCAGCTCTCTTGGGAAACTCAACATAGGTTTACGTGATTCTTGATCCAAAAATGGTGCTCGATAATGAGTCATTTCTTCCTTGGATAGTTTTCTCTTGGTAAGATAAGGAAGCGCCTTCTCTATGAAGAAGTTCTGCTCAAATATCATTTTGGGACCTTCTTTAGCATCAAAGAATTTCTTGAACATGCGACGGGTAACCGTAGGGATCGTGTCCCACTTCTCCCAAGGCCTTAATATCCCTTCCATTAAGACGATCCCTTTGATATTGCCTTCATGCTCTGCAGCATACTTTAAGCCGATATAGCTTCCCCAATCATGAAGGACTAAGACGACATCTTTCAAGTTCATCTTTTCGATAAATGCCTCTATATATTGACAATGATCTATCATCCTATAATCGAGATCTGGCTTTCCTGATTTACCCATCCCTATGAGATCCACAGCTATGGCACGATTATCTTTGCTTACAAATGGGATGATATTCCGCCAAAGGTAAGATGACGTAGGATTGCCATGTAGGAATAAGAAGGTAGTTCCGTTTCCTTCATCTACATAATGCAACTTGGATGATAACACCTCAACATACTTGGATTCATATGGAAATCCAGCTTCTATTTTGACTTTCTTTTTGAACAACATAACTCTGTGTTTGATTATAACACAATATTATGATGCTCATCAGCAGCTGAATGTTCCAATCTTGCTTTTGTTGTTGGGATAGTTTAGCTGATATGAAGGAGGCATAGCTAAAAATGTGCGTGTGGTTTGAGAATTCAAATCTCAAAGAACCGGGGCGACCCAGAAGTAAAAAAGGGAAGAGTATAACTACCCTTCCCTTTGTATGAAATATAAATTCAGTACTTAGCCAATGACTAATTGGCCATCTCTTTCAATTTTTTCAACGCACGTACCTTTACAGTAGTCGATGCTGGCTTCGCCTTGAACATTTGCTCTTCTTTAGTGAACGGGTTGATTCCCATTCGTGCTTTTGTAGCAGGCTTCTTAACAGTTTGGATTTTAAGCAATCCTGGAAGAACAAACTCCCCTACTGATCTTTTCTTAAGGTGTAACTGCATAATCTCACTCAAAGATTCTAGCACACCGTTTACTTGCTTTTTTGAAAGCTCATTGTCCTCAGCTATTTGATTAACAATTTGAGTCTTTGTGTATTTTACGTCTAATGTTTTTCTTTTTCTTGTAGCCATAATTTGTTAGTTTTTAAAATGGTTTAGTGAATATTACTTCGTATCACTTATACATAAATATGGCACAAAATATGGATTATATATCAAATTATCTAATATGATAAGACGGATTAGGAACGAATGATCTTATGCAACAACCTATTCGGATAATTGAACGGAGGAATAGACTACTTAGTAATGTTTAAATCATACAATGAGGATTCATTAATGAATCTAATCTTATGACTAAGCGCACTATGACATGTCCTCAGTCATTAACGCAAGCTGACCATCCAGATCATCTCCTCTCAAACAACGTGCGACGATCTTACCATCACGACGTATCAAGAAGATGTTATCTGGGACACCATTGACACCGTAGATAAGCTTGAGATCACTTCTTCGACCTTTAAGATCACTGACATGTATCTTTAACTTTTCGATTAAGCGATTGGACAACATTCGCTCATACACCCTACTCAGCACCCGGCCGACTCCATCTACCCAACCAGTTATAAAGAACCGGGACAACCAAGAGCGTAAGAATAGTAGAAGAAACCATACCGCCGATGATCGTCCAACACAATGGGGACCATTGATTAGTAGCTTGTAAAGTGAGCGGCAAAAGACCAAGAATGGTCGTCAGCGTTGTTAGAATAATCGGTTTGAATCTTCTAATCGACCCTTCGACGATAGCGTCATTAAGTGCTATATCTTCTTCTGATCTAAGTTGGTTGATATAGTCGACGAGGATGATAGAGTTGTTAACCACTATCCCTATTAAACTAACTAAACCCACGAATGCAAAAAATGAGAAAGGCCATCCCGTAATGTATAGCGCAAAGATGGAGCCACATGCTGCTAGTGGAATAGCCGAAAAGACAATAATGGGTTGCAATACAGATCTAAACTGCAATACTAAAACTGCAAAGATCCCAATCTGGGCCAATATCAAGATGATCCCTAAGCTGCCAAACGTCGCTTGTTGCTCTTCATACTCCCCACCTACGATATATTTATATCCTTGTGGCCAATTCATATCTTCTAAGCCTCCAATCACATCTTCTGTACGTGCTAAAGCTTCATCAAGATTGATCACACTTGCCGTAACACCAACATATCTATCTCCATCATAGTGTGAGAACTGTGCTGGGCTAGAAGAAAACGACACAGTAGAGATATGGTGAAGCGGCACAGATCGCCCTTGTCTGTTGGTTATGTAGATCTTATAAAAGTCTTCTATGTTGGGTGCATTTTCAAATGGCATCCTTACAACTATCTTATATTCTTCATCGTCAGAAAGGATGGTCTCATCTATGGTCAAGCCATTGAGACTGGCTCTAACGGTTCGATCAAAGTCCAACTCACTGATACCGATCAGTCCAGCCTTCTCTTTGTCTAAGTCAAAGGAAAGTTCGGTTTTGTTGCGGCTCAGTGGATTGTTGATATTGATTACATCTTTTGTGTTTTCTAATATCGACTCTACTTCGACAGCCAAGTCTTTGAGGACATCCAAGTTATCACCAAAGATCCTAAGTTCTATTGGCGCTGGTACTGGTGCACCATTTTTCAATTCTTCAACTGTGATCTTAGCCGCTGGCCAATCTTTAAAATTGTTACGCAACTGAGCGATGGTCTTATAGAATGATTGCTGATCCCAACGTTTTAGATTGACTAATATCTGACCATGTGATTTTATAAAGTTCTTAGGTATTCGGTTATAGTATATCTGCGGATTACCGTTACCGACATTGGTTACATAGTCCGAGACAATGTCCATCGTGTCCAACATTGATTCTACAAAGTCCGTTGATGTCCTGGTATATTGCAGGCCAGTTCCTTTAGGGCCATCTACATCGATCAAGAGTAAGGGCTTATCAGCAGTTGGGAAAAAGCTTACGCCTACTTTAGGAAAGACAACCATAAAGCTAAAGGCTGTAACGACTAGCGCTATACCAACAATCAGTGGACCAAATCTCAAAGAAAAGTCCAGCACAGGTTTATACAAACCAAATGACAAGTAATGAAAAAACTTATCCGCGATAGATGGCTTACTCACCTTGTCTGTCATGATCCAATTAGAAAGTATCGGAGAAAAAGTTAAGGCAAGTATAAGTGAGATGATCAATGTAAATATGACGGTCAGTGGCAAACTCATCAAAAACAAGCCAGCTCCTTCCCCAAGTTGCGTCAATGGGAAGAAGGACAACAGCGTAGTCACTGTACTACTTGCAATCGCCATGCCCACCTCTTCTGCACCAGCGATAGATGCTTCGCGCTTAGTCATCCCTTCGCGTATCATCCGCGTGATATTTTCAATAACGACGATACCATTGTCTACTAACAAGCCAAGTGCTAACACAAGGGCTGCTATACTTATCTGCTGCAACCCATAGCCAGCTCCACTCAAAACTGATATAGCAAGGATAACACACAGCGGTATCAAGGTGATGATAATCAGCGAGGCACGCCATCCTAAGAATAGCAATATGATAACACCTACAAGTGCGACACCTTGCAATAAGTTAATAAAAAAACTGTTGATCGTTTTCTCAACAGCTACCGCTTGCTCATAAGTAGAATCGAGATGCACAGTCGCTGGCAACGTTTTTCTAAATTCTTCAATAACAGCATTTGCGGAAGCGTTAACATCGAGTATATTAAAACCGTTCTTCAGCTTCGCTCCGACGAAAACAGACTTATTGTTTTTATAAGTTCCTTCCCAGAGCACATCTCCTTCCTTGATGGTCACTGAAGCGATATCTTTTAGATATATAATGCGTCTGCCATCTGCTGCTATGATCGTGTTTTTGATCTCTGCGAGTTCTTTATAATCTCCAGTACTTTTTATAGAAAAGTTGAGATCGCCAAGATTGATATCTCCCCCAGGGATATTGATATTGTTAGCAGTTAAGATACCGACTACTTGTACCAAGTTGATATTCTGAGCAGACATACGCTCGAAGTCAAGCGCTATCTCTATCTCGTCTTCTTCTCCTGCATCTATGTTGACAGAGCTAATGCCATCGACACCTTCTATCGCATCTTCCAGATCTTCTGCGATGTCCATCAAGTTACCATAGGACACATGTTCTGAAGACACCGCGAGCACTTTAAAGTTAACACGGTCACCCGGCTTGATTTGTTCTACATCAAACCGTATGATACCATCTGGCAAGTTAGCACGGACACGGTTGATCTCACGTAATATTTCATCATACTTTTCTTCAGGATCGATATCATAAGATGCATTGATCCCGATGCGGCCGACGCCTTCTCTGATCCCAGAAGAGTAATGATCGATATCTTCTATCTCTTGTATAGCTTCTTCGAGTGGATCAACGATTAGTTTTTCTATATCTTCTGGACTCGTACCTGGATAAACAGCAAGGATATTATAAATCGGGAAGTCTGCATGAGGGTCCTCAGAGCGAGGCATATCTATAAATGACCGAACACTTAACACCACCAAGATGAGCAGTACAATGAGTACAAACTGGGCATTGCGTATGGCGAGGCGAGTGATTTTCATACAGTCAGATTCTAATTTTAATTGTCAAGTTCTTGATTCTGAATCTTGATGATCTGACCATCTTTTAGATAAGCACTGCCTGCTGTTATAATTTTATCGCTTTTTATAGATTTACTTTCCACCCAGACAAAGTGATCCGCAAATCGTACCACCTTTAAGTTCTGAAGAACAGCGATCGTGTCTGACTGATCGGGTGTATATATCTTGATATCGTTCCCTTCTCCTTCTGTGATGCTCGACATCGGGATCTTGACATATTGGTTAACAGATGCAGGCTCCAGTACAACCTTGCCTATCATCCCGTTTCTGATTCTCATGTTATTAGATTCTATCGCCAACTCCACTTCAAATGTCCCAGTCATCGGATCTGCAGACTCAGCTATCCTACTCACTCTGGCTCGAAACTTTTCATCAGGATATGCATCAAATGAAATGAACGCACTTGTACCATAACTAACCAGTGGTACATCCTTATCAGATATGTTGATCTTCATCACATATGACTGCCCTGTGGATGATGCTACTACAAAGATCGGCTGACCGGGTGCCACTAACTCATTGGGTTCTGCCAGTCTTCTGAGCAATCTGCCAGAGATAGGACTTACAATCTTAGAGTACTGTTGGTTATAGCGTGCTACCTTAACATCAGCTTCTGTGACCTCTACTAAGGTGGTTAAGTCTTGTACATTCTCAAGCGTAGCAACTGAGTCGTTATACATATTGGTTACTCTTTCAAGGTCTCTCTTTGACTTGCTAAGCGAGCGTTCTACTTTTAGTACTTGGGCATCTATCTCTTCTGTTCTTAACGATGCCAACAGCTTTCCCTTTTTCACATAAGCGCCTTCTCGAGCCGTCATTCGAGAGATGTAACCGCCTGTCTTAAACGATAGCTTCGTCTCTACATCAGACGCCACTCTTCCTATCGCATAGATCGGAATCGGATCAGACGTAACTGAAAGCTCTTCTACAAACACTGGGATGTAGTTCTTCTTGATCAGCGAATCGCTCATCATCTCATCATAGTTCTTTTTGCATCCAGCAAATAGACACCCTATCACCATTGCAAAAAGTACGTAAAGACACTTTGTTCTATTCATAGGTGATTCTTCTTATATCCGCTTCTGCAATCAAAATATCTATACCCACTAAGACTTTGTTTAGCTGGCTTGACGTCAACTTGTTCTGCGCAGTAAGTAACTCTATCAAGAGCGCACGATCATTGCGATATCGGCGATTGATCGCATCATAGCTGGTTTGAGCGGCATCTATAGCAGCTTCTTCTGCATCAAGCCTCGTGTAGAGTGATCTTATATTATAATAAGCTTGTGCGACTTGAAGAGTGATCTGCTGTTGCGCTATCTGAGTCTTTAATTCGTTTTCTTGTTTACTGATCTTTATCTCGTCTAACTGCTTCTGCTTCAAGCCTCCATCCCAGATCTTCCATCCAAGATTAAGCCCCAAGGTGTATAAGGGTCCTCCATCATCAAATGAAAACTCCTGGACCTGCATACCAACTGCTCCTTGAACGCCTAAAGTGGGCTGATTGCTATCTTCTATTCTTCGTTCATTTAAGTTATTGACCTCATCAGCGATCATTAGCTTTTTGAACTCTGGTCTCTGTGTATGTGCTTTACCTACTAAGGATTTAAAGTCATAGACCTTTCTAAGTTGATCAGCCAGAAGACTGGTGTCTACTTTTATTTCATTTTCAAGGTCTTGATTAAGCAGTGTATTGAATAATACTTTAGAAAGTCCTTGTTGCTCTTTCAAACCTTCTATCTGGCTTTTGAGCAACGATGTCTGATAGACCACATCACTGACAATGTCAGGAGTTGCTTTGTCATACTTGATCAACTTCTTGTTAAATGCCATCACATCTTCTAACAAGCCAATATTCTGTTGTAAGATCTTCAGACCTTGTTCTGACTTCAAGTAGTTAAAGTAAGCCTGCTTTACTTGAAAGGTCAACTCACTTATTTGCATCTGTCGATCCACTTCACTTAGCTGAAGCAGTGCTTGCTGGATCTTCACATTGTACTTGATCGCACTATTGAGGATGGGCTTTGATATAGAAAGGTTTGCATCTATATAATTGTTAGGTGTGAGCTGCGTCTCTACATTTTCGAGATCTGTTGGAAACTGCTCTGAGTTTGTCAATTGATTGAGCGCACCATATGCTGGGTTAAAGAGATCTCCGATTGGAAAGAGCAATTGTCTTCCTCCTTCTGCCAAAAGGTACGTCGCATTGAGATCGATATTGGGTTGCCAGAGCTTCTTTGCTTGATCTACTTTTGATGCTTGACGTGCTTCTTTCAGATTGATGCTCTTGAAGGATAGGTTGCTGGCTATTGCACGCTCGACATACTGATCCAGTATTGCACTTTCTTGGCCGCTCAGCGCAATACTTAGCAGAAGCGCCAGTGCCATATTTGTTAGGGATAAATATGTGTTCATGTGATTAGTGACCTAAAGATCAATCATTTGATCTTAAGACGGATCAGATATCGACTGAACCATCTAATTAACCGCTTGAATAGCTTAACTTATGTCAGCTGCTTGTCATCACTTGTCCATCCACTCTTTAAATGCTACAAGCCTCTTCCTACTGACTATAAAGTCCATGGACTCTGAGTCTTTGGTCGTCAGCTGTAACTTCAATCTTTGGTTAAGAAATGGGTGTATCTGAGACACAGCAGTGCTCTTGACGATCTGGCTTCTATTGATCTGAAAAAAGTCATCCTGATCCAACTCTTCATATAGCTGTTCGACCGTCTTAGCATATACATATCTACTCCCTTCAAATGTGTATAAAAAAGTGATGCTATCATCAGATACTACATAGGCGATATCATTGACGCTTACATACTCGAAGTGCCCACCTTTCTTAACCAGGCATCTATTCTTCTTTTTCTTATTCAACTGACTCATCATCTTGTAGAGTGCATCAGAACTACTTGTCTCAGACTCTTTAAACAAGCTTCTATACTTATCTATCGCCTTGACAAGATCATCTTTGTGGATCGGTTTGAGCAGATAATCAACACTATGCACTTTAAATGCCTCTATAGCATATTGGTCATAAGCGGTTGTAAAGATGATTGGCTTCTTGAGCGGGACATGATTAAAAATCTCAAAGCTCAACCCATCTGCTATCTGGATATCCATGAAGACCAAATCGAAGTCATCATTACTTTGAAAGAAGTTGACCGACGCTTTTACACTTTCTAAGTGCGTCACAACTTCCAGCCCATCTACAATCTTAAGCAAAGAAGACCTTAAGTATTCGAAAGCATTGATCTCATCCTCAACAATTACGACTCTCATATATTATAATTATAACAATGGCGCTTTTGCAAATATTCATTAAGAACCAATAGTAGGAAGTGCAACTTGAAATCGCTCGATATCATCTATGATTTTCACCGGCCTGCTGGTAAAGTACTTAAACCTACTTTTTATATTCTCCAGCCCCATACCTGTTGAAGATACTGAGTTTATCTTACGTTGTACATTGTTAGAAACGACCAGCTCTCCCTCTCGCTCATCAAATTCTATTTCTATATTCAATGGAGATTCGCGAGAAACTACGTTGTGTTTCACAGCATTCTCTATAAGTAGCTGTAGGCTCAAGGGGGGCACCTTCTGTCCTTCACCACCTTGCACATTGATCTTCACATCAAGTGCATCCTTAAAGCGCTCATGAAGCAGATCTACAAACAAGTGAGCAAACTCTATCTCCTTTTGCAATGGGATCAGCTTTTCTTCCTTCACCCCGACAGCATAACGATAGAACTTTGACAATTTAGAAAGATAGTTCATCGCAGCCTCCTGATCAGTAGGAATTAGATTCATCAACGTATTCAAACTGTTAAATAGAAAGTGCGGATTGATCTGATTGCGTAGATTACTTAACTCAGTATTGACATGTTGCGTTTCTAATCTTTCTCTTTCTACCAGCGCATTAGTATATTGTTTAAAGTAGTAGACGGCCTCATACACTGCAATGATTAAAAATGAAGGAAGATATATGCTAATCAAGGCTTGTAGCGGATCAGGCATATCATGATCGGGAGTGCAAATCGTCAACAGAATGTTCACATATACAAAAAGGTTCTTTAAAAATGGCGCTGAGATCAGCATCAAAAGCACGGTATACGTGATTCTCTTTGGTGCTTGTGAAGCTTTTGGAAGCTTCTTGCGAGACCAGATAATTATTCCTCTATAGAAAACCCAAAAACCAATAACAAAAATCAAAGACTCTGGCACTTGATGGACCCAATATCCATAGCGATCATCGTCCTCATGCATTTCTGAAAGATTCAACATGAGTGGCATCAACATCGTAATGATAGGGATACCAAAGAGCATCAACCTTCTATCGTCAAAGGCTAAGTACTGCAGACAGGGTTTAAAGAGATTAAACATTTAGGCAAGTTAAGATATAATCAAAGACAATCTTAATACAAACGAAAAAACGAAGAGCACCTGTGTGCCCTTCGATTACCGATTCATCGATTCACTAACAAATCACTTTACTCTATGATCTACTATAGCTTAAATACTATAGGCATCTCAATAGTTTGTTTTTTAGGTAGTCCATTGATTACAACGGGTGATACTTTTTCTAATGTTGAGAGTGCGTTTAGGATCGCATTACTTACCACTTGATTAGAAGATTCTTTGATCTTGTAGTTTACTACCTCTCCACTTTTATCTACCATCACGTTAAGTATGACTTTGTGTTCTGATGCATATCCAAACTCTCCAAAAGGGAAAGCTGTACGATCAGAGATATAGTCGGCAATCTCAGAGATAGCCGATCTATCTATTCTAAGTTCTTCGATCTCGCTATCTGTGATCTCAGCAGTTACTACTTCATTAGTTGGTGCATATGCAACAGTCTGCGCTTGTACGGCTAAAGAGACTGAGATTGTAAGTAAAAGGACTAAGGAGTATTCAAGGTATTTCATGATTAAACTATTTTATGATTAATAAACAATTCTCGTTTTTATGTTATGCTTCAAATATGGGTTAGAAAGCATGTGATTTGAAAGGAGAGAATGCCAAACCATCTATTTAATCAGTTGAAGTACTTAGAATGACATGTTAAGTGACGAGCATAAAAAAAGAGCGCTTTTAGAAAGCGCTCTTTTTGACTTATAGTACTGTAAAGACTACTATCTTCTTTGCTTGGAGTTTAGGTTATGTATGTACTCTGCATACTTCTTATCCATGTTATAATTATCCTTGAGATATTGATTCTCAATCTGCTGTAGTGTATTGCGATCAAGATTTCTTACATCCAAGTTGTACTGGTGTATGATGTCTGAGATAGAATCTTGTGCACGTTGCTGGTTGTGATTTTGAGCTTGTGTCTTCTGTTGGTTCACCTTCTCTTTGAGCATATCAAATATGTTACCCGGTGCTGTCTGCACATTAGGATTATCTCGATTTTCTTTTTGTGCACCATTGAGCTTATCCAATAGCACATCAAAGATGCCCACGTTATTGCCATTCTTATCTTGGATATTGGTCTGCGTCTTAGCGTCTACATCTCGAAGCTTGTCTTTCAGAAAATCGAAAATGGACGGATCTGCCTGACTACCGCCTTGATTGTTGTTATTAGATTGTAACTCTTGAAGTGTACCTTTTAGCAGGTCGAGGATGTTAGGTTTACCCATGTTTAGATTTAATGATAATTATGAAAGCATTGTCATAAGACAATCATACGTCCATATTAAGACTTGCAATATGCATTACAAGTCACAGGATCTAATAATAAGAAAGTGATAAATCAAGAGGTTTTTAATAATGATGTATTTTGGCGTTGATTATAAAGTACTTACGATATGAGATCTTCTATATGCACACTGTTTATCTACCTCTTAATATCGCTTCCTTTGCTCAGTCAATCGCCCCAAGATGAAGCTGATGTAATAGAGGTGATCAAAACGTTATTTGACGGCATGCGAGCTGGCGATAGCATGATGGTGCAAAACTTATTTGCCGATAAGGCTACCCTATCTAGTATCGTCAAAAATAAAGAAGGAAAGATCATGAAGCGCACCAATGACGCTTCTGGTTTCATAACGGCTATAGGGACGCCTCACGATGAAGTCTGGGACGAGCAGATCTGGACTTATGATGTCAAGATAGATGGCCTTATGGCAAATGCTTGGACCGAGTATACCTTCTATCGTGGTGATGAACTGAGTCACTGTGGTGTCAACTCGTTTGAGCTTATACAATACGATGATGGCTGGAAAATCAGCGGTATAACTGACACACGAAGAAGAACAGACTGCAAGACCAATCCAGTCAACGATATCAATCAACTGATGGACCAATGGCACAAAGCTGCTGCTACGGCAGATGAAGATATCTTCTTTGGTAGCATGACAGATCATGGCGTATACATAGGTACTGATGCCACTGAGCGATGGACACGTGATGAGATGAAGGAGTGGTCAAAACCGTACTTTACTAAAGACTCGGCATGGTCATTTACTGCCAAGTCGAGAGAAGTAGAAGTATCCAAAGATGGCAACATAGCATGGTTTGACGAACTACTTGATACTTGGATGGGCGACTGTAGAGCAAGTGGCGTGATGCATCGGACTGAAGATGGCTGGAAGATCGCCCACTATCACTTGTCCATAGCTGTACCCAATGATAAAGTGGATGGCTATCTCGAGCTCATCGGTAAGCCAAGAAAATAATCATGTCGCTTCCTTCTGTTGTCATAGTGGGCGCAGGCAACCTCGCCTATCATCTTGCACTTAATATAAAGCAAAGTAAGTTGTCACTCCTCCAGGTTTGCAATCGTAGTAGAAGAGGTCTGTCTAAGATCAAAAGAGATACAGGAGCAGCAACTGCATCTGCCCTAAGCAAGATTGATGGATCCGCAGATGCATACATCATCGCCGTATCCGATAACGCCATCAGAGAGACTGCGATTGCTATTGGTGATCTTATCCCTCGAGATGCGATCATTGCACATACATCTGGCAGCCAATCCATAGATGCTCTTAAGGATATAAATGGAGGCATGAAATATGGCTCGTTCTATCCACTACAAAGTTTTAAGAAGGATCGAAAGGTGGACTTTGAGTCCATACCAATATTTCTAAGTAGCTATGACAAAAGCGTCATCAAGAAACTCCGCCAAGTCGCTCAAGAGATATCTAACCAAGTCGTAATCATCCCAGATGAAGACAGATCTAAGCTCCATATACCAGCTGTATATGTCAACAACTTCGTCAATCACCTCTACACTGTAGCTCAAGAATATTGCTCATCCGAAGGACTGAAGATGTCATATCTGCATCCGCTGATGGTTGAAACACTGGATCGGATCTTAGACGGCAAGAAGCCACAAGACATGCAAACTGGTCCAGCGGTAAGAGGAGATGGCAGTACGATAAAGAACCATCGAAAATTGCTCAAAGACCATCCTGACCAACTACCTTTGTACAATTATCTGACAAAGGTGATCAACAAGTATTACGATGAGAATAACTAAGGAGTTTAACCTGGGCCACTTGAAGTGCACACTATTCATCAACAATGAAAAGCATAGCCTCAAGATCGAAGATGAATATGGGGAGGTCAGTTATAAGCTCGGCCAACTGGGTGATGCATCGACTGAAGAGATCGCAGAGTTCATGAATCTGCCTAAGATCAGATCTTCTGTTATAGACTCATTTAGAGGGATGAGAACAGGTAGAGATCAGCTGTTATCTCTGATTATCACACCAGAAGAAGAGGCCTTCGAAGAAATCATCTAATCAATCTTTCCTAAAGATATAAGTCAACTCGTGCCGTTTTGGGAGGCAATTTCGTAAATTTGACTTTTGATGTATAGCGCGGTCGTCAGCACTATAGGTCATACATACGATCATACAAAGCAAACATTCATGGAAAAGGAGTTAGACCAGTACGATATAGATATCCTCAAGCAACTCGAAGATGATGGCAAAAAGCCATTCTCACAGATCGCTGAAGAACTCAAGATCTCTAACACAATGGTACATCAGCGGGTCAATAGACTTAAGAAAGACGGCATCTTGCTTCGTCACTCCATCATCATCGATGAAAAGAAAATGGGATACGAATGGGGTGCATTCTCTGGTGTCACGATCACTGAGAATAGTAACACAGATGAGATCATCGAAGCACTTCGCAACATACCTGAAGTAACAGAGTGCTACCACATCAGTGGTAGCTATACCCTCTTCATCCGGATCGTCGCAAAGAACAGCGAGCACATGAGAGACATCTTATACCATAAGATCGAAAGTGTCTCAGGTATCGTGTCTACGGAAAGTATGGTGGATTTTGGTTGTGCGTTTAAGCGTAATCCGCCGTTGATACAGTAGATTAAAAATATATGTAAACCTTCATCTCAACGGTTACATACTTCTATGTTTGTCATGGTTTTTGACGCAAAAACATACGCCAAACAACATTGTGATATTTCATAACCGATGGTTGCACCATCGGTTATATATATTTCGCCCCTACAGGGCTTTTAGAATTTATACATTAGTAGACAACCTAGACAAGATACTTTTGAAAATCTGTTTCTCAAGAAATGGTGCAACTTTTGACTTCTGATAAGTTGAGGGTGGCTATGGATGATTTGTGCTGCGGCCATGCTCGCAAAGGCTAAAAAAGTTGATGTGTAATTCTATCACTTCAACACCATATTGATTATTACTAAGTCTTTACTATGCTACACTAAGTTGCAACTTTCTTACTGCGTTTTAAATCAGACGATTTTGATCAACTTTTTTAAAAAGTTGTGAATAGAAAAAGACAAATGAGGTTTGCATATGTGGATAATTGAGTGATTAGAAAATTCACTCCAATTGTGTGCATACAAATTTGCTTGTCATAGTTTTTGCCGCAAAAATACATACCAAACGGACTTCTTAGTATTTATTAACCGATGGCGATGCCATCGGTTATGCCCCTACAGGGCTTTAATATCTAATCAAACTGTTTATAATAACTGCCATTCTCAGTATCCAACAAATCAGTAAGTGCAACCTCTTCTTGCTTTACAAAGCCTTCTTTAGCAAGCTTGCCATCGGCAACCAATTCAACGATTGCAGCTATAGAACAAGCGGTAGTCCATGATATCGCTCTCCACATCTGACCTTCTATTTCTATTGGATAGAATCCTTTGAAGTATTCGTCTCTTAAGAGTCGTTCGCCTTTCCAGCCTTCTACAACCGCATAGACATAGACAACATCTTCTTTGACAGGTGGCTTTGCTTTGTAAAGGATATCCTCGAGTAGCTTTTTGTCATCTTTAAGGATCAGCTCATACATAAGAAACTTCATCAGCTTACCATGTCCTGGATATCTGATGGTTTTATAATTAAGTGTATCCAACTTGCCATCATAAGTCTCACACATTGTGCCTAGACCACCAGAAGTACTAAACGCTTCAAACTCTTGGCCTTCGATATTGATATACTCAAGACCGTCTAAGGAAGGCACCATCTTGCGTGTTCCATTGTGTATCACTTCAGCGTCGTTGATATACTCATTGATGACTCCTGCTGGAGACCATGTAAAGCTATATGCTAACAAGCCATTGGGATAGCGTGGTAGAGCACCAACTCTTAGTTCTATGTCTCTAAGTTTTGTAAAGTTGTTGGCTAGGTCTGCTCCTACGATACCAATAAAGCCTGGTGCCAATCCACACTGTGGCGCAAATACTGATTTTGCATCCTTCGCCAAGTCCCTGATATAGTTCGTTGTTTCTACATCCTCAGTAAGATCAAAATAATGGATCCCCTTCGTGTGCGCCATCTTGGCCACCTTCATATTAAGAAAGTATGGAAGCGCAGACACCACCGCATCATGCCGATCAAATAAATCACTGAGAAAAGTATCAGAAGATACATCCCCTTTAGCCACCACAAATGGCAAATCAAAGCTATAGTGGGGTGCTTCTTTATCAACTCCTGTCACTTCAAATCTCTTGTTGAGCAGCAGCGCTACCAACGTCCCTACCTTTCCAAGTCCTAAAACAGCTATCTTCTTCATGAGGCAAATTGATTTGTATAATTCACAATATATTAAATATCGCTCACTTTTAAATCATTTACGACAAGTATGACTCAGAAAATCGCATGAGCGTTTATTATGACTCTCATTGATATAGTTTGAGATGATTCTATATTTTCACTTTCGTAAATGAGACAAACACATGATTACTATATCATCCAGAAATGACTGCGACGACATCGCCAGAATTTACAACCATTACTTAGGCAAGTCCACTATGGATATGGAGCCTAAAACTGGAGCATATTACAGCGACATAATGGATCATCAGGATGATATGGAAGAGCTTTGGTCACTAAAGCAAGACGAAGAACTCATAGCATGGGGTATAATCAAGAAGTATAGTGATCGCTTCGGTTACAGATTAACTGGAGAAACTTCTGTCTATGTACACCCCGATCATCTAAACAAGGGAAACGGTACTGAGCTAAAGAAATACTTGATGCTGAGATGTAAAGCGCTCGGGTATCATCATCTTTTGGCGCGCATCAATAGTGACAATCTTATCAGCATCCATTACAACAAGAAGCTTGGCTATACTGTGGTTGGAGAGCAAAAAGAAGTGGGCAATATCAATGGTACTTGGAAGGACATTACGATTATGCAGTGTATTCTTGGTTAAAGCTTCAATACCTATAACTGGGTTAATAGAATAAAAAGGAGGTTACTAATGCAACCTCCTAATTTGGGTTTTGAAACCCTCCGTGAAAACATCTTACTATTTGACTACTGTTATCCAACAAGTCTATAGTGGTTGATACCTTCAGTACACAATATCGAATATTTTACACGGGTAAAACCCCTATACAATATAAAATATTGGCAGTTTGGTTTTTAATAAAACAAATGCTCGTAAAGAGAAACGAAGAGTTGATATTGATTTACGCTAAAGCGAAATTAAACACAGGAGATCCTGCTGGTGCAGTGGGCGCTATCAATACGATCAGAAACATATGGGGCGTCGGTGACTACAGTGGCGGACAAGGCACAGATGAATTAATGGATGAGATCTTGTTTCAACGAAGATACTCTCTATGGGCTGAAGGAGGTCACAGATGGGTAGATCTACGCAGAGCGAATAGACTCACGGCGGACTATATAGACCTCAGAGATGGAGGAACAATATTTACGCAAGAGGCAAAGAGAACATCTGAGCAATAAAATAAAAGCTTAGATAATCGTTTAATATGGGAAGCTACTGGTTTGGTAGCTTCCCTTTTTTTATCTTTATCACGACAAGCCTCTAATACTCGATTATGACTAACGCTAAAAGCATCTTAACTCCACTATTTGTCTTCTTGATGTTGCCACTTTGGTCGTTGGATACAGACCCGCCCACCGTGCCAACAACGTATGAAGTGAAGCAAGTCTATAGACCTCTGTCTATCTCTAAGGCTAAGTTGCACAGTGCCGACAAACTCTCAGATCTAAACAAACATTATAAGGCTGACTGGGTAAAAGAATACAAGTCTGTTACGATTGTGGCTTGTATAGATGGCGTTAAGAAAGAGATCACAAGCAAAAGTTCATCGCTCACACAAGACCAAAAAGACCTGATGTCTGAAGCTGACGCTGGAACCGATATTAGTGTATCTGCTTTCTATCTACCCAATAACAACTTAAAGTCTAACGACATACATGAGATGGGATTTGAGTTTATGGTCAACCCTGAAGTTGATGCGTCGTTTCCTGGAGGAGAAACTCAACTCAATGCATATATCAAAGAAAATGTTGAAGACAAACTCGAAGACTTCAATCTTGGACAATATCAATTAGCCGTTGTGAAGTTTACAGTTGGAAAAGATGGTAGCGTCCAAAGTCCAAGCATCTTTGCTTCTTCAGAAGATGATAAAAACGATAAGGTACTTCTTAAGGCAATAGAAGATATGCCAAAATGGGAGCCTGCGCGTTACACAGATGGTACCTTGATCACTCAGGAATATGCACTTACAGTTGGAGACGCGACAAGCTGCACTGCCAACTTACTCAACTTAGAAGAGAACTAAAAATTCTAATTTCTTTCTAAACAAACGTTATCAGCAATACTCATCTTTCAGCAGCACTACTTGGTGTCTACGTCTTGCTGATCATCCTCACTGGCGTTTATAATCGCAAGAACCAAAGTAGCGAAGACTACTTCTTAGCATCTAGGCAACTTCCTGCATGGTTACTTGCTATCACCTTTATCGCTTCATGGTGGGGAGGCGGCTCTGCTATAGACTTAGTTGATCATGCACATCAGAATGGACTGAGTTCATTTTGGATTTACGGGATCCCAGTATTGATCGCCACGTTCCTCATGCTTGTCTTTGCAAAAGGAATAAGAAACTTATCCACCATCACGCAACCACAGCTGATGGAAGAACGCTATAACGCCACAGTAGCTCTTTTACTCACCATCTTCATCATCATCTTTATGGTGATCGGATCAGCAGTACAAGTGATAGTCATTGGAAAGTTCTTCAATGCCTTCTTTCACATCAGCTACGAAGGAGGTGCGATCCTTGGGACTGCTATAGTGTTGCTCTATTCATATTATGGAGGCTTTAAGGGAGTTGTGATTACTGATTTGATACAGTTTGTTTTCTTCTTATTCACAGGTATTTTTCTTTTCTTCCTAGCCTACAATCAATCTGGAGGTATGGAGGCAGTTCAAGCTACTGCTGCAGCAAAAGGCAATGTTGGATACACCGTATTCTTCAATAACGTGGCAGACAACTTGGCTTATGTGATCACATTTGGCACTTCTTGGATGATACAAGCAAACATCTGGCAACGCATATCGGCAGCTAAAGAGTCAAGCGATGCTAAAAGGATGATGACCATCAGCTTCTTTGCATTTATACCATTGTATCTCATGGTCACTTACACAGGTATGTTCTCTTCGGTTATATACGAGTCTGTTCCAGATAATGGCATAGTCCCAGACATGATCAATAACATCTCTAACCCTTTATTAAGCTCTGTTCTATTCGTTGGGCTTAGTGCTGCGATCATGTCGACGATGGACTCATTAGTCAACACTGGAGCCATGTCTCTCACTGTAGACATTTATAAAAACTATATCAATCCAGTTGCCACTAATAGAAAGACGGTTACCATCGGAAGAGTATCAACCTTGATTATCTGTCTTCTTTCTTTGTTGATTGCACTTCGGATACAATCAGTGCTGACGATCTCTTGGATAGCATCTGACTTTTTAACTTGTGGGGCCTTTATCCCTTTAGTATTTGGATTTTTATGGGCACGCGGATCATCAAAAGCAGCTACTATATCTATGCTGTTTGGATTGATTTTTTCAAGTTATAATTTGCTTGTTGCACTTGGCTTAGATCTTCCCGTTGCTTGGGAAATAGCTTCGGCCAAGCAAGCGATAGTTGGGATTGTAATTTCGTTCGTACTATATATCGGACTGAGTCTGATTAGCAAAGAAGACACAACGAAAAATAAGACTTTCATAAAGAAGGCCAAGCTTGTGAAATTATAATCTTGAATTGCAATAGACTTATTAATTAAACTGCCAGAACTCTAACTGGTCTTTAGGACAAAGCCTAATGGCTGGTTCGGCAACAGCATTGACCAAAGCAGGTGGATCATATACGGCACTTCCTTGTACAAGAAACTTTCTATCACTTCCATCTATCTCATAAACTTGGACTGTCATAACATCGCCTTGATCGATATCGATGATAGCGTTTTTATAAGTATCTGGCTCGTATATGTATTCTTGTTTATCTTTTTTAGATGAGAGAACAATTGCCACCTTGACACCACTACCACAGCGCTCTCCACTTCTTCTAACCAAATGGCCTGTAAAGTTCTCAATGTAGATAGATCGACCATCGACCGACACAGAGCCTACGCTATCATCGGAGATGCTACATCCTACGAAGGTAATCATCAGACTAATCGACAAAAGTTTCTGTAGCAAGAAGTGTTTTGTAGTGCGCATAAGTTGATTCGCTATAGTTTCTAAAGTTACAACGTTTAGTTATTAGACTCGCTGCTTAGACTTGTACCTGACTTAAGCATTAACGAATTAGATTATAATAAAAAAGGTGATCTGCAAGCAGATCACCTTTTATAAATCACTATAGAATTTCTCTATTTTACGCTAAGTCAAATCTTCCTAAGTTCATCACCTTAGTCCACGCAGCGACGAAGTCTTTTACAAACTTCTGCTCTGCATCGCTGCTACCGTATACTTCAGCAATAGCTCTAAGCTCCGAGTTAGAACCGAATATAAGATCAACTCTTGTTCCCGTCCATCTCAGCTCACCTGATTTTCTATCTTTTCCTTCAAAGACGCTATCGTTTGAATTAGCAGCAGCCCATGTTGTATTTAGGTCGAGAAGGTTAACAAAGAAATCATTAGTTAATACCCCTGGCCTATCAGTGAAAACACCGTGTATTGAACCATCTGCATTTGCTCCAAGCACCCTCATACCACCTATCAAGACGGTCATCTCAGGTACCGTCAAAGTCAAAAGTTGAGCTTTATCAATGAGCATCTCTTCCGCCGAGGTTACAAAATGCTCCCTTTGGTAGTTACGGAAACCATCTGCTTTAGGCTCCAAAACTCTAAATGAATCAACATCGGTCTGTGCTGCTGTAGCATCACCACGGCCCTTAGAAAACGGAACTGTTATATCATGCCCAGCATTTTTTGCAGCTTGCTCTATACCTACTCCACCAGCCAAGACGATAACGTCCGCAAGTGATACTTTTCTGCCTCCCGCTTGAGCACCGTTGAAATCGTTTTGTATTGCTTCTAACGCTTCTATAACCATAGCCAGTTGAGCTGGGTCATTAACTGCCCAGTCCTTCTGAGGTGCTAACCTCAAGCGTGCTCCGTTAGCTCCACCTCTCATATCCGAACCACGGTAAGTTGATGCCGATGCCCAAGCTGTAGAGACCAACTGTGCATTGCTCAAGCCTGCACCAGCTATCTTAGCCTTCAATGTTGCTACATCTTCTTCATTAATCACTGAAGCGGTATCATCAGATACAGGATCTTGCCAGATCAATTCTTCTTGTGGCACTTCTGCTCCCAAGTATCTATCCTTAGGTCCCATGTCACGATGTGTCAACTTAAACCATGCTCTTGCAAATGCATCTTCAAATGCAGCATGATCAGCATGAAACTTCTTAGAGATCTCCAGGTAAGCTGGGTCTTTCTTAAGAGCCATATCTGCAGTCGTCATCATCAACGCTTGTGAACCTGAAGCATCTCCTGCCTTAGGTGCCATGCGAGCGTTAGAAGCTGCGGTTGGTGTCCACTGGTTTGCACCTGCTGGGCTTTTTGTAAGTTCCCAGTCGTAGTTCAACAATACATCAAAGTAGTCGTGATCCCACTTTGTTGGATTAGGCGTCCAAGCACCTTCTATACCACTCGTGATCGTATCATCTAAAACTCCAGTACCGTATGTGTTCTTCCATCCCATACTTTGCATCTCTATAGATGCGCCTTCTGGCTCTGCACCTACATATACGTCTGGATCAGCTGCGCCATGTGCTTTACCGAAGGTGTGTCCTCCAGCTACCAACGCCACAGTCTCTTCGTCATTCATGGCCATACGGCCAAATGTCTCTCTTATGTCACGTGCAGATCCTATTGGGTCAGGATTAGCATCTGGTCCTTCGGGGTTGACATAGATC
>CALIHL010000186.1 GCA_938022935.1 uncultured Saprospiraceae bacterium | reverse complement strand
AGATCATAGGAAAACACACATATCTGACCTTGCCTACGACCTGACTTTTGACATACCAGAAGATCAAAACACTGATATCCCCGCTACTATCTCTATTTCTTTTGAGCTAGACGAAGTGAGTCAAGATCTCCAGTTAGATTTTAAAGAACAAAGAGATCATATTCTTAAAGTCATTAGTAACCAAGAAGAGATTGATATCGACTTTCGGTCTGAACATATCATCATCAATAAAGAGCAGCTTTCAAAAGGGGGCAATCAAATAGAAATCAACTTCATAGCTGGCAATCAAAGTCTAAATCGTAACGAAGACTATCTCTACACTCTCCTTGTTCCAGATCGAGCGAGAACTGTCTTTCCTTTATTTGATCAACCCAACCTAAAAGCAAGCTATTCTCTCACCCTGGACATACCTGAGGATTGGAAAGCCCAAGCCAATGGGCCTTTGGTAAAAAGAACCCAATTAGAAAATCAGCGAGTGAGATTAGAGTTTGCAGAAACAAAACCGATCAGTAGTTACTTGTTCGCATTTACTGCGGGAGCTTATCAAGAAGTCTCTTCTGAAGATGGCAATATGACGATGCTATTTAGAGAGACTGATGAGGAGAAGGTAAAGCGAAACACTGAAGAGATCTTTGAACTGCATAAAGCTTCACTCGATTGGTTGATCGACTATACAGAGATAGACTATCCTTTTCAAAAGTTTGACTTTGCTCTCATCCCTTCTTTTCAATATGGTGGCATGGAACATGTGGGTGCTATCTTCTACAATGAGAGATCACTGATGTTAGATAAAGAAGCGAGTATCAATCAGCAACTGAGACGTGGATCTCTAATCGCGCACGAGACTGCTCATATGTGGTTTGGTGACCTGGTGACGATGGATTGGTTCGATGATGTCTGGCTTAAAGAAGTCTTTGCAAACTTTATGGCGGCTAAGATTGTCAATCCTTCATTTCCAGAAGTGGATCATGATCTACGATTTCTATTGGCTCACTACCCGACTGCATATTCTATCGATAGATCTAATGGCAGTCACCCTATCCAACAAGACCTCCCTAACCTAAACAATGCAGGCACCCTCTACGGCGGCATCATCTATCAAAAAGCTCCTATTGTCATGCGCATGCTTGAGCGGCTGATTGGCGCTTCATCGTTTCAAGAAGGACTACAAGAATATCTCACCACTTACAGTTATGACAATGCTACCTGGGATAACTTAATCACCATCATGCAAAAACGAACAGAGGTAGATCTTGAGCAATGGAACAATGATTGGGTCAAGAGTGCAGGTCGTCCCACCTTGGAAATAGATAAATCAGACAACACAAGTCTCACATACAATAACGCAAGCACCACTAAGATCTGGCCACAGCAAATCAAAGTATCAGATAGGGATAAGAACACTGGAGATACTACCATTAGAGATCTAACCATCACTGGGCCGTCGACACAATTGAGCCTGACACCGACATCGGAGATTTCTAATTACAACCATAAAGGAGAAGGGTACGCTTATATAAAAGCGCCAGAAGGGGAAGTACGCGCTTCATTAATACAGATCAATAACGTAGTAGAAGATCAAGAGCGAGCAGCAATATGGATGGCGATGTGGGAAGAGCTCCTGCATGGGAGAATCCCCAAACAAGACTATCTAAAGCAACTATACTTGGCCTTGGAAAAAGAAGACAACCCTCTGGTCTTCAATTATGTTTCTTCACATGTGAGAGCATTGTATTGGAGTTTATTTGACGAAAGTGAAAGAGATGCTATTACGACACAATTAGAAAGCACAATCTGGGAACGACTACAAGGAGAAAAAGACAATTCGATCAAGAGAACACTCTACAACGTCTACGTATCTATTGCCAACAGTTCAGTGGGAAAAGACAACTTGAAAAGATTCTGGAAGGACGATGTACCAGAAGTGAAACTAAATCTATCGTCAAGAGACAAAGAAGCACTTATCTATGCGCTTAATGTCAGAGATGTAGCAGAAGCTTCTGAACTATACGATCAGCAATTAGAAAACCTTACTAATCCAGATGACATCAAGCGCATGAACTTTGTTCGCCCCGCGCTATCATCAGACATGCAAGTTCGAGATCAATTTTTCGAATCACTCAAAGACAAAGAAAACAGAAGTCAAGAGCGCTGGGTATTAACTGCGCTTACCTACTTACATCACCCACTGCGTCAGACTACATCAAATAAGTACGTTCTGCCATCTTTGCAATTGATTGAAGAGATCCAGACTACAGGTGATATCTTTTTCCCAAAGAGATGGTTGGACAATACACTTGGCTCATATCAAGATGCTGAGACGCGAGCAGTTGTCACGTCTTTCTTGGCTAATCATGCAAGTCTATCAAAGAATCTTAAAAACAAGATCAATCAAGCAGCTGATATGTTGCTTCGTGCTGATCAAGTCCAATAATTAGAAAATGGAGATGTATCGATTAAAGGTTATTTGAGACTAAAAACAGTTTAAAATGAATTATAGAATATACTTGACTCTTTCGATATATCTTTTATTTCTTAGTTGCAACACTAGTACGACTTCATCAAAATTAGAAAGTGAAAACAGGCCTCCTAATATCGTCTGCATTTTTGTTGATGATTTGGGTTTTGGGGATTTGTCATGTCAGGGAGCTACGGATATGCAGACGCCTCATATTGACAATTTTGCAAGTGAGAGTATGTCCTGTACTAACTTCTATGCTAACTGTACCGTATGCTCACCAAGCAGAGCGTCATTGTTAACTGGCAGATATCCTGACTTAGTCGGCGTACCCGGAGTCATCCGTCAGATAGAACAAAACAACTGGGGTTATCTTGATCCAAATGCTGTTCTACTTCCTGAAGTTTTAAAAACAAAAGGTTATGAATCAGCGCTCATTGGCAAATGGCATTTGGGATTAGAAAGTCCAAACACACCAAATGAAAAAGGCTTTGACTTATTTAGAGGCTTCCTCGGAGATATGATGGAGGACTATTGGAATCATCGCAGAGGAGGAATCAACTGGATGCGTCACAATGAACAAGAGATAGATCCAGTAGGACATGCCACTGATCTATTCACTGATTGGTCAATAGAATACTTAGAAGATCGCAAAACCGATGAAGATCCTTTTTATCTATACTTGGCATACAATGCGCCACACTTCCCTATCCAACCACCTCAAGAGTGGTTAGACAAAGTTTTAACCAGAGAAAAGGGTATAAATCATGATAGAGCTAAAAATGTCGCCTTTATAGAACATCTGGATCACTCCATTGGCCGAGTATTGGAGAAACTGGAATCCACAGGATTGGTTGATAATACTCTGATTGTTTTCACTTCTGATAATGGCGGAGCATTGAGATTTGCACAAAGTAATGGCGATCTACGCGGAGGCAAACAAGATCATTATGAGGGAGGTATAAAAGTACCCGCTTTTATAAAATGGAAAGATCGCATAAAGCCAGGCAGCAGAACAGACAACTTAGGTCTTCATATGGACTTGTTCAATACATTCTGTGATGTGGCTGGCGTTGATATAAAGCATGACGTAGATGGTATCAGTTTACTGCCTTCATTACTTGGTGAAGATCAGATTACTGATGATCGTGTTGTGTATTGGGTCAGACGAGAAGGTGGCAATCGATATGGCGGGCAAGCATATTATGCAGCTCGGTACAGAGATCACAAAATACTTCAAAACACTCCTTATGATTCAATAGAGTATTACAACATAGGAGTTGACCAATATGAAACCACTTCGTTATCAACTGCAGATGATCCCATCTATGATACATTAAGGTTTGAGCTTCGGCAGCACATTAGAAAATCTGGAAGCATACCTTGGCAACGTAGTGAGTAAGTCTCAAGAACAAGAACATCAAGCATATGATCCGCTCTTGAAAGCACATCTTTTCAACTATGAGCTTTACCCTTTGTTGAATTTTTCTGATTCTTTATTGGTCACTTATATGTCCTCTATCCTATATGTGTAAAGAATTACAAATCAATTAGTTATAACCTTTAAGCAGTATTCATGCTATAAAAGAACAATAACTGAACAAACATTTTGTTTAACTTATATACGGTTTATATTAAACAATTTATTAGTAAAAGTATTTGGTAAATGTCAGCGAAGTGACACTCAGAGGTAGTGAGATTTCGCCATTAATCAATAATCAACATTTAGCATGAGAATTTTATTCAACCTACTTGCAGTTACATTATTTATTCTACCACAATTGTCAAATGCTCAAAGCATCGTCGACATTGTTGTTAACAGCCCTGATCACAATACTCTTGAAGCGGCAGTCATAGCAGCCGAGTTAGCAGATGACCTTTCTGGAGAAGGCCCCTTCACACTTTTTGCACCAACAGATGCTGCATTTGATGCTGTAGGCGCTGAGACCATCAACGCACTTCTTGCTGATCCAACAGGCGACTTAGCCAACATCTTATTACTCCATGCAACATCTGGCGTTGCATCGACGGATAACATTAGCGATGGTACAGTTGTAGGTAGTCTGTTAGGACAAAACCTCGCTTTTGTAGCTAATGGCAGTGGCGTAACGGTCAATGGAGCTAACATCAGCGTATTTGATATACAAGGCACTAATGGTGTTGTACATGTGATCGATGCTGTTCTTTTGCCTGCACCAATAGAAACAAGAGTGATGGGCACTATCATGGACGTTGTATCTACCAGTCCAGTGCATACTACATTGAATAGTTTGATCAATTCAGCGGGATTAGCAGATGATCTAAGCAGTGCAGGTCCATTTACATTATTCGCTCCTACAGACGCTGCAATAGCAGCTCTTCCCGCCGATGTTGTAGCTTCACTTACTGCAGACCCGACAGGAGCTTTGGCACAGGTGCTACTTTTTCACGCAACATCAGGCGTAGCATCAACGGATAATATCTTTGATGGCCTTAGCGTAGGAACACTTCAAGGGAGCAACCTCACATTTGCAGCAAGCGCCAGTGGTGTTACTGTTAATGGCATCAATATCAGCACCTTTGATATAAAGACAAATAATGGTGTTGTACACGTGATCGACGCGGTACTCGTACCATAGTAGACAATACAGTTAGTTTTATAAAAGAGGTGATCAAATTCTAATTTGATCACCTCTTTATTTTATGGATCTATGTCTACTGAACTTGTCATCCAAGTTTTTAAGTAGTTGGCCCTATAATAAACACCGCTGACCAGAAGACTACTCTTAAACAAGCGTAAATCATTATATTACCATTGTTAAAACAACAATCACAATGAAGAAGCTATTCATTCTATCACTCATTCTTTGTGCGACCGTATCACTCACGGCACAACGAGGCAAGAAGAAAAACAAAGACAAAAAGTCTAACACAGAAGTAGTCAAAGAAGATGGCTTACTTAATTCTAAAAACTTGGCTGCTTTCAAATGGAGAGCCATAGGGCCAGCGTTTGCTTCAGGCCGTATCGCTGATATTGCAGTTCACCCAGATCATGATCACACATGGTACGTGGCGACTGGCTCAGGTGGTGTCTGGAAGACTACCAACTCTGGGACAACTTGGAAGTCCATATTTGACGGTCAGTCCACATACTCTACTGGTTGCATCACAATCGATCCACACAACCCACATCGCATCTGGTTGGGTACTGGTGAAAACGTCGGAGGAAGGCACGTTGCTTGGGGAGACGGCATTTACCTAAGTGAAGACGATGGCAACACTTGGAAAAACATGGGTCTCGAAGGAACCCAGCATCTCTCAAAAATCATCGTGCACCCAGAAGATCCAAACATTGTTTGGGTAGCTGCTCAAGGTCCACTTTGGAATAAAGGAGGCGAAAGAGGCCTCTATATGACAACAGATGGCGGAGCAACTTGGACGAGAACTTTAGGCGATGACGAATGGACAGGCGTTACTGATATCGCAATAGATCCGCGCGATCCAGATGTGATGTATGCCGCTGCATGGCAAAGACACAGAACAGTTGCTGCCTATATGGGTGGTGGACCCAAGTCAGGTATCCATAAAAGTACAGATGGTGGTAAGACATGGAGCAAGCTTTCTAATGGTCTTCCTTCCGGGAATATGGGAAAAATTGGAATTGCAATCTCTCCACAAAAGCCGGACATCGTTTATGCCGCGATAGAGCTCAATAGAACAAAAGGTGGACTTTATAAATCCACAGATCGTGGAGCATCATGGTCTAAACAATCAGACGCAGTTTCTGGTGCTACAGGTCCTCACTATTATCAAGAACTATATGCATCACCACATCAATTTGACAAATTGTATCTGATGGATGTACGTGTGCAAGTGTCTGAAGATGGTGGCAAGAACTTCAGCAGACTCAGAGAGCGCGATAAACATTCTGATAATCATGCAATTGTATTTCGCGAAGACGATCCTGACTATCTTATGATAGGTACAGATGCGGGTATATACGAGACGCTGGACGGTACAGAAAATTGGAAGTTTGTAGACAACCTCCCATTGACTCAATATTATAAAGTTGCCGTTGACGATCAAGAACCATTCTACTATGTCTATGGAGGAACGCAAGATAATGGTTCACACTCGGGTCCAAGTAGAACTGTTGAGAGAGAAGGTATCCGCAACGCACATTGGTACAAGACGCTTGGCGCGGATGGACACCAATCTGCAACAGAACCTGGCAATCCAAACATCTTCTATGCAGAGACACAGCAAGGGGGCATGCATCGGATCGACAGACTCACAGGTGAGACGATCTTTATACAGCCGCAAGCTGGTGAAGGAGAAGACTTTGAAAGATTTAACTGGGATGCGCCAATCGTTGTCAGCCCACATAATCCCGCAACATTATACTTCGCATCGCAGCGTGTCTGGAGATCAAATGACAGAGGTGATAGTTGGACAGCTATCTCAGGAGATCTTACAAAAGATCAAGAACGTATCTCGCTACCGATTATGGGCCGAGTACAAAGTTGGGATAGCCCATGGGATGTAGGTGCGATGTCTAATTATAATACTATCTCCTCTTTGTCAGAGTCACCATTGCAAGCAGGATTGATCTACGCAGGCACTGATGATGGCACTGTGCAAGTTACTGAAGACGGTGGAAACACCTGGAGAAAGATTGAAATAAGTTCGATGCCTGGCGTTCCTGCCGCGGCATTTGTCAATGACATCCGTGCAGATCTACATGATGCCAACACAGTTTATGTTGCTATGGACAATCATAAGAATGGTGATTTCAAGCCATACCTCATGAAGAGCACGGACCGCGGTCGTACTTGGAGAAGCGCATCCAAGGGATTTGAAGAAGGTAATCTCATCTGGCGCACTGTTCAGGATCATGTATCTCCTAACTTGATGTTCGCGGCTACGGAGCGAGGCGTCTTTGTTTCGATGGATCGTGCAGATTCTTGGATGAAGTTGAGTGCAGGTTTACCTACTATTTCCTTAAGAGACATTACTATACAAAGACGTGAGAATGACTTGGTAGCAGCTTCATTTGGAAGAGGTTTTTTCATACTTGATGATTATAGCGCTCTGCGGCAAATGTCTTCTGAGAGCATGAAGGAGATGGCTGCGCTATATCCAGTGAAAGATGCTTTACAATTTAATCAGAGGTCCCTAATCGGAAATCAGGGAGCGGCGATGTATCAAGCTGAAAATCCTGAGTACGGAGCTGTCTTTACTTATCACATCAATGATAAAGTGACAGACATGAAATCCAAGCGTAAAAAGAAGGAAAGAGAACTTGCTAAAAACAATCAAGATGTTCCATTCCCAGGTTGGGATGAGCTCATGGCTGAAGGAGAGGAAGAGATGCCTAAGCTATGGTTTACAATAACAGATAGAAATGGTACTGTCGTCAATCGGATCAATGGCAAATACAAAAAAGGTATCCATAGAACAAACTGGGATCTAACACAAACTTCTAAAAGAGGTATCAACCTTGGAAGCCAAGGTGGTGGTGGCAGAGGCTGGTGGAACAGAGGTTACGCAGTTGTACCAGGCACTTACACTGTGAGTATGAGCAAAGAGTACATGGGGGAAGTTACATCCTTGGGCACTCCGCAGTCATTTGAAGTAAAGTCAATTATAAAAGGAGCTCTACCGACTCAATCTGATAATGACATTTTAGCATACAGAGCAGAACTTGGAGAAATGTCGGGAGCAATGTCTGCGGTTAATTATAATCTAAGACATGCTGAACAAAAGCTTGGAGCTCTAAAGACTGCACTATCGAGAACATCAGGAGACACAGGTTCCACGCTTATGGATATACGTGAAGCTACCAGTGAACTAAAGCAATTACAGGTTAAGCTTAATGGACATCCTATCAAAGATGAAATTGGAGAGCGTTCTAATCCAACCATGAGATCGAGATTTGGTACGGCGAGTCGAGGAGCCAACTCGTCTTACGGACCGACCAAGATGCACAGAGAGCAATTAGCAATAGCTAAAAAAGAGTTTAGTACAATCAAGTCAGAACTGACAGCACTAAGCTCTAAAGTCAACAGTATAGAACAAGCGCTTATAAAAATGGGCGCTCCTTATATACAAGGACAAGACATCCCAGAGATATCTGGTAATTAGGATTAAAGAAGGCCCTCAATGAGGGCCTTCTTTGTTTTTATCCTTCTTGGCTATGTGACTTAATCCATACTTAAAAAATATTTCGTTTTCATAATCCCGGAGAGTCAGAAAAAGTTTGCTCGAAAGTATCTTAATATGAGCTTCTCGACTACGCTCGAAGATCATAATATTCTGGATTCTAAAATACCATCTACGTACTTCGAGCGAAGTCAAGAAGAGAGTTCAGCATCGCTTAAAACAAAATCGAGTAGAAGTATATCATAACTCGGCATGCACTTCAAGCAGAGTCGAGAAGAAAAGCACCTAACTCAGAATACCCCCGCCTCCCTCAACCCACTCCCATCTATCTCCAACAAAGCATCTCCTAATTCTAATCTCTTATTATCAGCTATGGCATTGAGAGCAGCAACAATCTCAGGGTGATCAGCATAAACATTGCTTGTTTCACTTCTATCTATCGCGAGGTTATAGAGCTCGGGTTGTTCAAGCGTCATGCTTTCATAGTTCATGGGCATGCCATCTTGACCTCCTGATCTTCCATCCAGAGAATTATAAGTATGTGGAAAGTATAATTTCCAATCTCCCTGTCGTACAGCCCAAAGTTCATTCTTATTGTAGTAATAGAAAAAAGCTTCATGTGGGCTTTCTGTAGTCTCGCCAGTCAAGACATCCCAGACATCCAATCCATCAATCGGCAACTCTGGCAAGTCAGCTCCAATAAGGCCAGCGATAGTGGGTAGTATATCGATACTCATCACATGCGATTCAACTGTCCTGCCAGCTGACAATCCATTCGGAAACTTCATGACAAAAGGTTCTTTGACTCCACCTTCCCAGTTGGTTCCTTTGCCTTCACGTAGTTCGCCAGCCGAACCACCATGGGTACCATAAGATAACCAAGGCCCATTATCTGAGGTGAAGATTACAATTGTATTTTCAGTTAATCCATGTTCTTCTAATGATTTGACAATCTCTCCTACTGACCAATCTATCTCCATGATCACATCTCCATACAAACCCCTTTCTGACTTCCCTTCAAATTGATCTGACACAAAAAGAGGAACATGCGGCTGAGGATGTGGCACGTATAAAAAGAAAGGATTATCCTTATTTCTTTTTATAAAATCTACTGCTTTGAATGTCAAGTCTCTGGTAAGATTGGTTTGATCTTCAAGAGAGTCTATCGCAATATCACCATCATATAAAGGAAGAGGAGGAAAGTTGAACCATTTTCCTTGACTTGGATGATTAGGCCACATATCATTAGAATATGGGATACCATAGAACTCATCAAAGCCATGCTTCAATGGACTGAAAGGTCCCATATTCCCCAAGTGCCACTTTCCAAATATACCTGTAGCATATCATTCTGCTTTCAGCAGCTCTGCCATAGTGGTTTCAGATTGGTTGAGGCCACTTGGCGCTTCAGGCATCAATGCTTGATGAACTCCAATACGATTAGGATAACAACCAGTCAGTAAGGCAGCTCTTGATGCCGAGCAAACTGGCTGGGCTACAGAAAAGTCTGTTAGCTTGACTCCTTCTTTTGCCAACTGATCTATGTGTGGTGTCTTGATATCTGGTGAGCCAAAACATCCAAGATCTTGATAGCCTTGGTCGTCTGTAAATACAATAATTACATTGGGAGGTGTGTCCTGAATTTCTTTATCAGCACAACCAATCGTGGCAATCGCAATCAGAAATACTATAAATGGTAAAATAAACCTTTGATATGTCATTCTAATCTTCAGCAAAGGCTTTAACAGGTAAGGACCATATCTCATAGATTGGCTTTCCTTTACTGCTCATCCCGCTATGATGCCAGTCACCATCCTTTAAACTATAATCAAAACCTAGCGAAGCTCCTACCCGACTGTTATCTCTTGAGAAGAACTCTATGTTTTCAGTATAGGCACCACCTTCAGTGGTATAAGTTCCACCTCCAGTACCTTTGAATTCCTTAGTCTCATCATTAAAAGCAATCCATTGAAATCTTGAGCCTGAAAGAATCTTCATCGTTCTGCGTGCGCCAGGCTTTCTATAGGACAGCTCTCCATTACGCTTACGGCCCGTTATAAACCATGCGCCGTGCAATTCGCCTGGAGTACCATCATCGATTCTTGACCATGGGACAGCACCTCCATTTATAAACAATTGATTTCCCTTCTTTTCTATTTGTACATCAACTGTAGTTCCAACCTGTTCAGGATCTATACTATTAAATTCTGTAGTATAACTAGCCTTCTCTCCATCATAGATATATGCTCCTCCATGAGTACCAATGAACTCACCACCTCCTGAACTATAAGTTGCTATACTTATGTAGTCGTTAGCAACTATACTAACAACACTCAATTGATTACCAACTGAATCATACGCTATAGACCGCCATGCACCATCTATCTCTGATTGAACCGAATCATATGGACTTTGTACCGCTACAAAAGTAAAAGAGGCTGTAACTAGTAAAACACCAAATAGAATAAGTAAGACTCTCATAGTTTTTGATTTAACTTATAAGCTAATATAATAAGATCAAACTAACTTGCTCATATGGCTCAAGAATACAGACTTGAAGGCGGCTTTAGCTAATTAGCAAATCAACCCATTAGCACATTATCTCATCAACCCATTAGCACATTACCTCTCCCCTGCTGTTCCCATAAAGACATTAACTGTCGGGTTGATTGGATTGCCTGATGAGCGTCTATAAGAGGTGATCTGACCAACATGGTATATAGCATCGGTGATAGGACCATTGATCATATGCCAATAGTTGAATGATGATTGGTTTTCTCCTCTTTGGAAGATGATTTTAGATGCTCCTACTTCTTCTTGGCTGCTTGCTTTAAGTATGTCGCTCGCCTTTTTAAAATTAAGCAATGTCTGCTTTCTTTTTTCTTCCCATGATTCTGGTGCAGGAACGCCAGGTCTTATGTTAGGTTTACCAAGAGATGCATTGACAATGGTGGAAGACAGTCCATAAAGGTGTGTCAGCACATTTTCAGGTGATCTATTATCTCCTCCAGGATCAAATGATCTATCCTCTTCTCGAAGCCCTTCTGTTGCCCAGTAATATCTAAAACCGAGTGCATCAATCAACCTTCCTAATACAGCTCCTGTTGTGTATGCTTCTGGATAGTCTGGGATGGCTGCATATGGCAACTTTTCAGAAGTCCTCTCACTCGCTTTATTCTTAACCATCTCTTTGGCTCCTTGACTTGTCGCGCAAGAAGTTAAAATCAGCGTAAATCCTATAATTCCAATTAATCGATATAACATGTTGATCTTTGATTTTTATAAGTGGGCAAGTTAGTGCAATTCGAAAGCACTTAGAGACATAAAACCCTTAAGCATTTCTTAAAGACATTAAGGGTTGATAATCTTAACGATCGGATTAAAGGCCTTGGAAGCTACCATCACCCTATCTCCAACCTTTAAAGGCCCCACCTCATCTCTTGATCCGATGACTTTAACAAAATCACTACCTATGAGTATGAAGATGATCAAAAGAAAACCTTGCTCTTCTATCGAAACCACCTCTCCTGTAAACTGAAACTTACCACTGACTTCGTGATTGGCAAAAACGCCTTGTGGCTTCCCTTGCTTCGCTACTCGTCCTTCTTCAAGTACGATCGTCTGATCAGACATCTTGTATATCTCAGCAACATCATGACTGACCATGATAGTGGTCAAGCCAAATACCTTGTGTGCTTGCAACACATAATCTTGCAATCTTGATCTCATCCCTCTATCCAATGCTGAAAATGGCTCATCTAAAAGCAACAATGACGGCTTCTGAACCAGCGCTCTAGCCAAAGCAACTCTTTGCTTCTGCCCTCCAGACAAGGTTCTGGGATAGGTGCTTTTCAACTGACCTATATCCATAATCTCCAAGAGCTCATCAACAACAGATGGATCATCTTCTTTTCTCAACGCATACTTTAGTTGCCCTTCTACATTCATATTGGGAAACAAAGTGTAGTCTTGAAAAACAAAACCCACATTTCTCTTTTGTGGTGCTTTATCTATTGACTTTGCAGCATCGAACCAAACCTCATCGGCGACCTGTATCGATCCCTTATCAGGACTCATCAGGCCTGCTATCATCCTAAGAACAGAGGTTTTCCCTGAACCAGAAAGACCATAGATAGAGATAAATGCTCCTTTCTCAATGTCTAAGTTAACATCAAGCTGCAATGGCCCATTGACCCCATTCAGTTGTTTTTGAAGTGTCAAGTTGATCATCCCCAGAATCTTTTGATGTAACCTCCATTGAAAAGATAGACAGCAAACAATATGGAAAACGTCACTATGAAGAGCACTAAAGAATAAGAGTTGGCCGCAGAATAGTTAAGCGCTTCTACTTCATCATAAATAGCAATGGATGCGACCTTGGTTTCTCCAGGGATATTGCCACCAATCATCAACACTACTCCAAACTCTCCAATCGTATGCGCAAATGCCAGGACAATACCTGACAAAATCGATGGCTTGATATTAGGCAATAACACTTTAAACAATGTCTCCGTTTTAGACTTCCCCAACACATAAGACGCTTCTTTTAAGCCTTCTGACAAATTAGAAAGTCCTGACTGGATCGGATGCACCATAAAGGGCAAACTGTATATAACAGATGCAAACACAAGTCCTTCAAAAGAGAAGATCATATTCAAGCCTATAGACTCGTCTAACCACTTTCCAAAAGCATTGGATGGACTAAACGCGATCAGTAGATAGAATCCCAAAACAGTTGGTGGCAAGACCAGTGGCATCGAGACCAGCGTCTCAATGATAGGCTTCAGCTTAGACTTAGAATATGCCAACCAATTGGCCAACGGTATCGATATCACAAATAGAATAACCGTAGTAACGACAGACAACTTGAAAGTTAATATGAGTGGTGTCCAATCCATCAAGCTCCACTTTTAACATCATTTGCTCCAACTGGAGAAAGCATTACCTCATTGGTTTTAATCATAGCCTGCACATCATCACCCCGTTCAAGCCCCATTGCTGAAACGGCATTGGTTGTTATGATAGATGTTATGTCTCCCAACACACTTTGGATTGTGACTTTACTCAACAATGCTCCTTTATCTATTTTCGAAATCTTACCATTGATTTTATTTCTTAGGCTGATATGCCCTTCCACTTCCTTCCCGATAACCACTTCTGTTTCTTTGAAGATCACATAAACCGATGAACCGCTTTTGAGATAAGGTTTGCTCACCGGAGTATCAATTATAATCGCAGAAAAGTGTTGGCCTTTTACATCGACATGAACGATAGACAAAGCACCGTCGGACTCAACTTGAGTTATAACACCTTGATATTTATTCATCTTGCGATTATAATTTTCAAATTAAGATCGTCGTATTCGAGTAGCCAAAAGGAATAGATCTTCTTTTGATAGCATTTACGGAAGTGAGATAACGACCAAAAGTATCTGAAAACTTAATATGTTGATCTATACCTTCGGCCCGCATGTCACTCCCAACCGCTCTGGTTACTCCAGCTTCAAACCTTAAGTTGGAAGCTACCATCTGCACCGCACATTCTCTTTGCATAGTCTTACTGTAGTTCGAGCAAGATAGGGAAAGATAGAATAGATGGTCATCCTTATTCAACAAATAGACAGCGCATACTTCTGATCATCTAATCGCTTAGTATATTGGCAGCCTGATGATCAAAAAACTCTTACAAGTTCTCAATCAACCTTATCCTGACGAGGATGACTTGAAGTCTATTATCAAAGGAGCCCTATCAGGAGGGCTTGTTGTCAGTGTGATATTGGCATTATTTCAACCATTTGGCCTCCATGAGGCTGGTTCAGATGTATACTACTATTGCTTGGTCTTTGGAGTTATATCTTTTATTGTGGCCATCATGTTTGATATAACCTCAGTATATGTTCTTGGCTTAAGGAGAGATCACCCTAATTGGACATTATGGAAGTGGGTTGTCTCCATTATAGTCATGGTGCTCCTAATAGCTGCTGCTAACTTTACTTACATCTCATATGCCTTTGTCGGCTCATTTGATCCTTCAAGGTTTGGATTCATACTTTACATTACTGCAGTCGTTGGGATCTTCCCTGTTTTCATCTTTGGAACTTTAAGAACGATTAAGAGCCTGAAAGCTAATCAACAATTAGCTCAAACTATTCATCCAAAATCAACAGAAGAAATCAGCTCAATGGTTGATCTGCCTATTCTTAAGTCGAAAGCCACTTTTAAAATTGATACTCAATCCATCCTTTTCATAGAAGCGATGCAGAACTATGTGAGTGTCTTCTACACAGAAGAAGATCAAGTCAAAAAGGAGGTCATCCGAAATACCCTCACTGCCATAGAAAAAGCCATAGCTACTCCTTCAATAGTGAGATGTCATCGCTCATACCTCGTCAACAAAGACAAAATCGATCACGTCGAAGGGAATGCTCAAGGATTGCAGCTTTACCTTTCGGGAAATGACAATAAAGCTGTGCCCGTCTCACGGAAGTACATCCCCATCTTTAAAGATTAAGGCTTGTCATTCGTCAAAAAAGCTTGATATCCATCAACTTATCTTGCTAATCGTCATCAAATCATGATAGTGGTCAACATCTAAAGCAGCATGCCATCAGGCCATATAACTTGGTATCAAAATCATCGAGATATGGACATGATATTCAAGGCTATACTGTTTTTTCACATCACGGTAGGCACGTTAAGTTTGATCACATTTTGGATACCGGTCTTCACAAAAAAAGGAGGCAACATACATGTTAGAGTTGGTAAGGCTTATGTCTTACTCATGTGGATGGTTGTGATCAGCGCGGCTTTACTATGTATGCTTAGGACCATCCAAGGGCATTATCTGATTGCTTCTTTTCTTGGATTCTTAGCACTCATCACTGCTGAACCATTGTGGTATGCTATCGTCATCTTAAAGCATAAGAAAGATGTCCCTCTATCTGTCCTTAAGATAAGAAAGGTTCTCTTGACGTCAACAGTTGTTATTGGTGCCGCCCTCGTCGTTTGGAGTCTGATCCTGGGGCTACAAGGACAAGCGATCTTACTATTGATATTTGGTTGTCTAGGCTTGACTAACATCCCATTAGCACTCAAGTCTTATGAACAGGCCAATGAAAGTGCTAACTGGTTGATGGATCATATAGAAGGTATGATTGGTACTGGCATCGCTGCTTATACTGCCTTCCTTGCTTTTGGCGGGTCCCGCTTTTTAAGTGATATCTTTTCTGGTCCACTTATGGCAATACCTTGGATTATACCGACTATCGTAGGTGTCATTACGATAAAAGTGATGAAGAAAAAGATGGCTAAGCAGACTGTCGCAGTGTAAGAATTGCCTTACAACTTCCTAACAATCAAGCTACCGATAGAGTATCCTGCACCAAACGAACAAATCAACCCAAGATCTCCTGATTGGAAATCCCCACTGTATTTGTTGAAAGCAATCAAAGATCCAGCGGATGCCGTATTGGCAAATTCGTCTAAGACAATAGGTGCTTCTTCCTCGCTTGGTTGACGGTTCAAAAGCAAACTACATATGAGTTTATTCATATTGATGTTAGCTTGGTGAAGCCACCAACGCTTGACATCTTCATTCTTCACATCTATAGATGACAGATGATCAGCAATATGCTCAGCCGCCATAGGGCAAACCTCTTTGTATACCGAGCGGCCATTTTGTGAGAAGTACTGTTCCTTCCCAAGTGGATCACTATCATTAGCGTTGAGCACATAGCCAAAGTTAGATCTGATGTTGTTGGAGTATTTGGTGAAAGCCTTAGTACTCAATATCTCAAAAGAACCAGATGAGTTACAAGTATCTTTTTGCTCCACAATAGTAGCAATGGATACATCTCCAAAGATGAAGTGACTGTCTCTGTCTTTATAGTTGACTTGTGGAGAGGTAAGTTCAGGATTGATAGCCAAGACACACTTTGCTGTGCCTGCCTTTACCATCTCATAAGCCCGCTGTAGCGCAAATGTCGCCGCCGAGCAAGCCACTAACATATCAAAGCCAAAACCCTCAATTCCTAAAGCATCTTGCACCTCAATGGCTATGGCCGGGTAAGACCTCTGCGTGTAGGCACATGAGACTATGACCGCATCAATATCTGAAGCGTCTTTGCCTGCATTAGCCATTGCCTTCTTGGCAGCATGAATCGCCATCTCCGCTTGATCGGAGAGCTCCGAGTTATCTCTGACTGGGATATCTGGGCGCATACGATCAAGGTCAAGCACTCCTTTCTTCTGATAAATATATCTGCTCTTGATCCCAGATGCTTTCTCAATAAACGCAGCAGAGGAATATGCCTTTGCTGTTTGTTCTTCATTGGCTATGGCCGTTGCATGTTCTTCATTATATACGTCGACGTGCTTATTGTAACAGTCTACTAACTCTTCATTAGTCAATTGATGTTCAGGTATCCATAGCCCCGTTCCACTGATTACAACTCCAGACATACGATTTTTCGTTTGTGTTAAGGGCCGTAATATATCCAATGCTTTCTATACTTCCAGTTTATTCTGGTATAACCTTAGTTCTATCTTATGCTCACTTGAGCGTTACCTTCTGTTAACTATTTAAAAAGAATCAATGCCCATAGTTGGTTTGATGAAGGGGTCGCAGCATATTATGGAGGAAGCAGTGGCTATACCTTAGAGTGGCACCTTGCTAAGCTCAAGGCTTTCTTGGCAGAAGAACCCGATTATGATCTGAGCGATTTAGAAGCGCTACAGATCGACATCCCCAATGGAGAATACATGACTGATTTTAGATATACCATCGGTGGATTGATCTGCAAATTGATATTAGAAAAACACGGTCAAGAAGGCATCTGGGAAGCACTTCAGTCTGGAAGAAGTGAAGAAGACTATTTCTCCTTTTTAGGATTAAAACTGGGTGTAGAGCAAGAAGATTTTGGTGACTTCATAAAAGCCAAAGTCGCAGCCCTGTCCGATCTAAATCCAGAAAACATCTACGTTCGATAGCGTCTTAGGTTGGTCTGAACGCACCCCACTGAGAGCTCCTAATTCCACAAACAAGCTGATTGGCATCATTTTTAGCATATTATAGGTGTATAACTCAGTCAATCAAGGATATGCACTAGTATCCATAGAAGAGTTTGCTTCTATATTAGTCACTGCTGCAACAACTATGAACAGAATATACTTCATAGCTCTACTCTTTGCTGGTCAGCTCCTGACAGCACAAAACTTTAGTGAT
>CALIHL010000185.1 GCA_938022935.1 uncultured Saprospiraceae bacterium | reverse complement strand
ATGGGCATAGACTGTATACTTGGTGGAGAGATGCTTTTGATAATTTTGCGCCTACATTTATTCGTGATGGCTTGATGACACAAGCTGACTTTGATGGACTGCTGGAGTATTGGACAATTCAAGAGAGCAATCCACATGCTTTTATTTATACTACTATTATTTCACAGATTGTGGCGGTGAAACGATAAGGTTAATATTTATAAATCTTCGTTTCCAATTCTAATTTTATTATCTTGTTTTTTACTTTTTTACGACCAAATGATTTCTGCTGAAAGCAGAATAAAAGTCATTGTTGACTTTCAAGTGAAGATGCAGCTTGCGGAAGAGATGTATTTAAAATAACTAATCATGAGCGTTATTTCTAATTTTATCGTCTTCATATTTTTGCTTGTCCAAAAATACGAAGCACAAAAAAGACACTCTCTGTAATGTAATTCTCATATCGCAAATAGCCACCTGATACCAGAATGAACTTGCTAAATCGTGTCCAAGGGTTCCCCGATTCTTAACACAAGTCCATTCTTAATACCGCACAGAGCAGACAATCACGAGAAACTTGTACATAGATTCAATATTCGTATTTTTATCCACTTATTCTATTCAGGTTGCCCACCTACTAACAGAGCCATAGTTAAAATAGTCAGAAGTCGGGACGCTCCTAACAACAACTATAGTTGCCTTCCACCTCCTCTCACATAAAGTTATCTTGGGCCTCTCCACTTAAGACGTAATTGTATCTTTAAAACATCTGAATGAAACAATCTCTTCATGAACAAAAACACTCCAGTTATAATCGCTTGTCTTTTTAGAACATTTGCGAAAGCGTATATAAAGCTGCTAAACCTTACCTTAGCCTCATGCGGATAACCTGTCTGATCTTAACATGTTCTCTTCTATTGTCTTGTAGCAACATAGACACCGAGCCCGATCTTCCTAATAGTGATGTCTGTGTGCTCAAGACTGATGATCACCCAGCACAACTATCCACTAAACTCAATGAGCTCAATCCTGATCGCGATAGCTTGGGGCAGACAGGTGTATATGTTTTTGAAGAAGGAGAAGAGGCGATCATCACACGTGCTTGGTTGAGTCAGCAAGCGGAGCAGACGATCGATATCCAATACTTCATCTTCTCCGAAGACAACATCGGTGTGATCGCTTGTGACTATATGTTGCAGGCGGCTTGTCGCGGTATTAAGATCAGACTGATCATAGATGACCTCATGGTTGATGTCCATCCAGAATATGTGCTTGCACTTGCCGAACACAACAACATAGAAGTCAAGATCTATAATCCCAATCTCAACATCGGGAAGAACCTCGCTGGTAAGGTCAAAAACTTAATAACGGACTTTCGAGGGATCAACCAGCGCATGCACCACAAGACTTTCATCGTTGACCAAGAAGTAGTAATCACTGGCGGACGTAATATCGCAGACGAATACTTCGACTACGATCATGAGTACAACTTCAGGGATCGCGATGTGCTCTTGATCGGCGACATCAGCGATGATGTGCAAGCGGCATTTGAAGATTACTGGACAAGTGATCTTACTGTAGCGATAGAGGACTTAGTAAGCTATCCTAAGGAAGGTTATAATTATAATGCAGTCCATCAGTGGGTACATAGATATGCACAGGACACGGCTAATTATTGGCCGCAGATCCGTGAGACAGTTCCTTATGTGTTTGACCATATCAAGAATACCAATAAGCTTTACTGGATAGATAGTGTAGTTTTTGTGTCTGATCCGCCGGGTAAGAATGATGGCTCCTTTGGTCTCAAGGGCGGCAGTGTGACGACGGCAGAGCTAATCCGGTTAGTCAATCAAGCGGAGACTTCTATCTACATCCAGACGCCATATCTCATCATGACAGATCTGGGTATGGATCTGTTCTCAAGCGCAGTGGAGCGTGGCGTCGCAGTGCACATCTTGACCAATAGTCTCTCGTCTACTGACAACTTAGAGGCATTTAGCGGATACAGGCGCAATAGGAAGAAGCTTCTTGCCACTGGTGTAAATATATACGAATACAAACCCGATGCTGCCATCCGTAGAGACCTCATAAAGAGCGAACTACAGAGACGACTGGACTTTGTGCCCATCTTTGGCTTACATGCTAAGTCCATGGTCGTAGATGATGCTATCGGTGTTATCGGCACCTTCAACTTAGATCCCCGAAGTGCTAATCTCAATACTGAGTGCTTTGCTGTTATCTATGATGAACAGATCGCTTCTGAGATGTCAGATATCATGAAAGTAGAACTGGAGACTCAAAACTCTTGGCATACAACAGGTGACTTTAATCCAGATGGAGAAGCATCGCTTGGCAAGCGCATCAAAGTATCACTGAGACGTGTGGTACCTAAATCGATATTGTAAGCCACCTGTCTGGGATGTGCTTATTAAAACAAATGAACATAACATGATTACTTCTTTTGGCATCTCTCAAAGAACAAAACTGTACTTCTTTTTCAGAAGGATAATCTTTCTAATTCCCCTCGGTTTGACAATACCTTATCAGGATGGTCATGCTCAATCTAATACTAAAAGTAGAGTTATTGTCTTAACAGATATAGAAGCAGATCCAGATGATACACAGTCATTAATTAGATTATTTCTTTATGCTAATCAAATCGATATAAAAGGCATAGTGGCGACAACATCTTGTTGGCTACAAAATGATATCCATCCAGAATCTATAAAGAGAGTGATATATGCTTATGGAAAGGTACATACTAACTTATTACTTCATGAAACTGGTTATCCTGAAGAAGGCTCCTTGTTAGATCTTGTAAAAAACGGAATACCCAAATACGGGATGACCGGTGTTGGGGATGAGATGGACTCTGAAGGCTCCAACTTGATCATAGAAGAGTTAGAAAGAGCTGACGATAGACCACTCTGGATATCGACATGGGGCGGAGTCAATACTTTAGCTCAAGCCCTTTACAAAATCAATAAGACAAAAAGTAAAAAAGAAGCCGAGCGTCTTATATCAAAATTACGCGTCTACACTATCTCGGATCAGGATGATAGTGGCATATGGATTCGCAATAACTTCCCGTCTCTATTTTACATTGTCTCACCAGGAGATGAATACGGCAGTGCGACTTGGACCGGTATCAATACTTATGTAAAAGGAATAGACAACAGTACAATTAGCAATACTTGGTTCGCTCAACATATCCAACAAGATCATGGACCTCTTGCTGCCCTTTATCCAGATGTTTCTTGGGGCGTAGAAGGTGATACGCCAGCTTTCTTATCCCTAATACCTAATGGTTTAAACAACTCAGAGCATCCAGAATGGGGCGCCTGGGGTGGGCGTTATACATCTTACATACCCGACTTTTCAAAAACCAAAGAAGGAGGATCAATTGTAACCATTGCAACTGAGACAAGACCCATATGGACAAATGCGATTGATACATACACGCCTTACATCCCAAAAGAATATGGGCGGACAGTTAAAAAAGATACCACAAGTTTTTCAGGTTATAAAGAAACGTTATGGCGCTGGAGAGACGACTTTCAAAACGATTTTGCTGCTCGGATGGATTGGTGCACGTTAAGCTATGAGGAGGCTAACCATCCACCTGTCCCCATCTTAAGCCATCCAGATCATCTAACTCTTACTTCAGGTGAGTCCTTTCGATTAGATGCTTTTGACTCTACAGATCCTGATGGCGACAACCTTAGTTTTCTCTGGTTTCCTTATCTCGAAGCTGGAACGTATGAAGGTGATTTTCAATTAGGGCAACCTGAAAATGCCCATTTGGTATATGGAGTAGCCCCCGAGGTTAATACAGAACAAACCATTCATATCATCCTCAAAGTTAGTGACAAGGGAAGTCCTTCTTTGTCTCGATATAAGAGAATCATACTGAAAGTGGTTCCGAAGAAGTAACCCAAGGCTTTATAACGAATTGAGCTGATTGCA
>CALIHL010000184.1 GCA_938022935.1 uncultured Saprospiraceae bacterium | reverse complement strand
GCCATCACTTGCGAAACGTAGAATGTCCCGTTGAGGTTATTATTGATGACAGCCGCCCAGCCATTCTCGCTGATGAGTTCTGCTGGCGCTGGGAATTGTCCGCCAGCGTTATTCACCAAGATATCAAGCTGACCATAGACTTCCTCGATCTTATCAGCAACCTTAGCGATATCATCAGTCTTACGGATATCACATGTTATGTAGGCGCAAGGTCCATAGTTAGATAACTCCTCGGCTGCCTTCTTCAGAGGTTCTTCTTTCCGCGAGCAGATCATGAGTTTGGCACCCAGTGACAAGAACTGTTGAGCGATGCCATAACCGATACCACTTCTACCTCCAGTAACAAGTACAACTCTGTCTTTAAAAAGATCTGGGTGATAGTATTGATTGGCCGACATTCTTTCTCTCAGTTAGGTCTGCGCTTACGCAAATGTGTTAGACAGCAAGTTAATCAAACTTGTACAGTGACATGGCTGGTATAATTGGCATGAAACGAAGAGTTTCATCCAACTTCAACGATGAACATGACCTATCCAAATGGAACGATATATGTTTAATCACTACATTGGCAAAAGATATGAAAGACACTATACAGGTTCTCGGTAGTTGGATGTTCTTTGTCCTTATCAGTCTGAGTTGTAACCAGCAGGGATCTAAAAGCGACGAAAGCAAGGATCAAGCTACTGATATAGAAGTAAGCACTCTTCAGTCACCCTATCTCGTTGTCTTGGGTATCGCTCAGGATGCAGGCTTTCCGCAAATGAACTGTCAGAAAAGCTGCTGTAAAGCCTTATGGGGCAATCCTGATCTACAGAAGATGGTGAGCTGCATTGGTCTAGTAGATCCGATCAGCAAAGAGCGATGGATCTTTGATGCAACGCCTGATTTTCCAGAACAAGTTGATCTGATCAACCAAGTAAGTGGCATAGATCGAGATGAACTACCCAGCGGTATATTCCTTACGCATGCACACATTGGACATTACACAGGACTTATGCACCTGGGCAGGGAAGCCGTCGGAGCAAAAGAGATGCCTGTCTTCGCTATGGATAAGATGTCTTCATACTTAACCAATAATGGCCCTTGGTCACAACTTGTATCACTTAAGAACATAGCCCTACAAAAGCTTTTGGATGGCCAATCCATCCGACTTAATGAGCGGCTTAAAGTGACACCTTTCTTAGTTCCTCATAGGGATGAGTATTCGGAGACTGTGGGATACAAAATAGAAGGGCCCAACAAATCAGCGATCTTCATACCAGACATCAACAAATGGGGAGACTGGGAGCAAGACATCAATCAGGTAATCCAAGAAAATGACTTAGCCTTCTTAGATGGCTCTTTTTATAAAAACGGAGAGATCCCGAATCGAGATATGAGTCAGATCCCTCATCCATTTATGGAAGAGAGCATGTCACAATTTGAAAGTTTAAGTGCAGCAGATAAGAAGAAGGTTCACTTTATACACTTTAATCATACCAATCCAGTTTTGCAGAGGGAAAGTGATGCTGCAAGGGAAGTTGAGAAGGCGAATTATCGGATTGCGCGGGAGCGGGAGACTTATGGGCTATAATTGGAGCCGAGATTGCAAATCTCTGATCGGACTTTTAAAAGAGTCAAGTTCAAGAGATCAGTTTTACGCTAAAACGCTTCTGCAACCTTAAAATAGTACTTAATAGTTTCTTGACCTGTGGCAAAATCTAATCTTAGATTGAGTCTTTCTTCAGGGTCAATTAAGAAGCGCAAGCCGACACCTACTGCTGGGCGCATAGTCCTTAAGGAAAATTGACCTACTGAAGGAGCAACTCCACCAAATCCAGCAAATGTTGTAAAACCCCATCGTTGACTTATGCTTTGCCGCCATTCTACCTGTGCGATCATTAAATTGCGATCCGAAAAACGTCCTTCAAAATATCCTCTTAAACTCTCATCACCTCCTAATCGACCTAATTCATGTAGTGGAGTATCGCCATGACTGAAATGCATCATAAATTGAAATGCTAATACACTCGGTGATTTTTTAAAAGGCTGTGTAAAGTATCTCAAGTCTAATCGGGTTAACTCATACCTGTGTGTGCCACCTAAAAACTTACCATAGAAGCCATGTGTAAATTCTAAATACATCCCACTATGGGCATTGAGTAAGTTATCTCTACTGTCATACAGCATTGCCAACTCTATACCTGACGAAGTGGATCCAAGGGAGCCAGTTTGTTCTGAATTGGCCAAAAAGCCATCCGGCAAAAACTCTACTTGATTAATCTTATTATATCTAAAGCCACTTCCTAAAAACAGATAAGGGAAGAACATTTTCTTTAAAAAGATAGGTTCAAACAAGATCTTACCAAAACCAAATTCTTCTTCATTAGAACGAGGTGTATCTTGGCCTACCCCATAGAATAGACTTGGAAACGATTGAATCCATACATTGCCTGCTAAAACATACTTTTCCTCAGGCCAAAATATTTCGAATCCAGAAAAGAAGAAATATTTGTTCTCGACAGAATACTGAAAGGTAAGCGGAATGTTGGACGTCCTGGTTTCTTCTCCAGAACCTTTTAACTTAAAAAGACCTTTGATGCCTACACCAATACTTAGGTTTGTTTCTGGTGCGTAGGACATCACCGGTGTTATAATGGCCTTAGCAGGATAGATCGTGCTGTCTTTAGCAACTGCTTTCTTGTTTGTATGTATGGTTAAGAACTCTATTAACTTTTCAAGCCCTTGAGCTTTGACTGCATACGGAAGTATGATTAAGGAGATTAACAAACTAAACAGTCGTATTCTTTTCAACACATCTTTGTTTTGCATCACCTTCTTTTAAATCCTAAGTGACTGACGTCTTCCCCATTAAAAACAGTACCCACCACCTTAACATCTTTAATAGCCATCGGTTCCACTTTCAAAGGGTCACTTTGCAATATCACAAAATTGGCCCTCTTCCCTACTTTTATAGAGCCTATACTTTCTTCAAGATTAAGCGTACGAGCTGCATCTATAGTGATGGCTCGCATCGCCTGATATGGAGAAACTCTTTCTTCTTGGGAGACTTTGTTGCCGCCAGCGGTCACTCGATTAACTGCCACCCATGCAAGTGTCAGCGGAGATAAAGGTGCCATAGAAAAGTCAGAGTGAAATGAGATAGGAATGTCTCTTTCTACCAGTGAGTTGGTTCGCACCAAGGACTCTGACCGCTCTTCTCCTAAGCCAAACTCACTATACTTATCAGAGAGTGCCCATAGGTAGAAAGGATTGACAGATGCTTCCATCTTTAAGTCAGCCATTTGATCTGCTTGATCGGATGTAAAGTAGCCCATATGGTGCAGGGTGAATCTATGATCATATGGCTTCTCTTTATACAATGGATCTACCATGTCAATCAACTCTTGGATCCCCAGATCTCCATTGGCGTGTACGTGGATTTTATAATTATTGGACCAATAAAACTTTATCTGATTTTCTAATAACTGAAGTGGCGTCATCCACTCCCCTTCATGACCATCAGTATATCCTTCCTTCATCTGCATAAGCTGACTATAGATGGCTCCATCTGCAAATAACTTGATCTGCTTGGGAAGAAATTTCAATTGACGCGTATTATACATTTGGATGCTATCTACAAAGGACAATGCTTCTTGATTACCACCTTGACTATGGTATAGCCGTGTGCCATTGGGTATCAAAAACACATCAAAAGGCGCAGCCTCTAAGGCCTGCTTGTATAAGCCATATTCGAAAAAGAAATTTGTACTTGGGAAACCTGGCTCCGCTATCGTAGTGATACCGTTATCCAGAACCAACTGCCTCATTGTTGCCATACCTTTGCTCAGCTTCATCGGGTTAAAAAGTGCTGGAGCGATTTTGGGTACAACTGCCATCCATCCTCCTTCATAGAAATGACCTTTGTCCCAATTGACTTGAGGGTGCTGGACATAGTCTTGTTCTTGAAGACCCAAAAGCTTAATGGCTGCGTCATTGACATAAAACTCATGAAAGGATCGATGGATGATACCAACAGGTTGATCTCCTACCAATTGGTTGAGTTCTTGTCTCGATAACGCTCCGTGCCACAACTGATGATAGCCCCATGTCAGAAAGATCTGATCCTTGGAGTGACCTTCAAGTGCCTTAGTTAATCTTTGGCGATATGCAGACTTTGTCTTTACACCTTTTTGCACGCCGCTCGGTAGTGACCAGTCATGAGGTGCTATGATCTCATTGGGCAAAACTGTCGAAGCGATAGAGGGATGCACATGTGGTTCTATAAAGCCTGGCATTATCACTTTGCCTTCTAAATCTAAAGATGCGGCATTGGGATAGCTTTGTTGAGCTGTTTTGATATCTCCAGCGAATAGAATAGCGTCATTGGAGAAGACAACCGATTCTACATAAGAAGGTGCATCACCTTCCATAGTAAGAATAGGACCACCGTGATAAAGCGTAAGATCTGAAGCTAAGCTCACTACTTGATTAGTAGAACACGCAAAAGCGGATAAAACAATTGACAAACAAAAAAGATATCGCACCATATCAGAAAGGTAAATAAACTGAGTTAAATGCGATTCTTTCAGCTGCTCTATAAAAAGAACATTTCTAATAAGCATACTATCGTCTTCTTACCCCTCCTACTCGAAGAGATTCCTTAAAGGTTATTGAAGTGCATCAATAAAAGGGTTGCTCCACTTAGGATTTGTATAAACATCATTTCCCGTCAAGGTTTTCAAAAATGCTTCCAGATCAATTCTTTCTTGAGCAGTGATATTTAGTCTTTGGCCATTGTTATTTCCTCCTCCAGGGCCACCACCTCCTCCTCGCAGACGATTATCGATGTCTTGATTAGGTATGATGACATTATAGTGATCTATTATCGCCGCTATGGTCGTCAATGATCCGTCGTGCATCGCTTGCCCATTGAGCGCCCCACTGCCATTAAACATATCTCTTAAGGATGGAGATCTTGTATTAGTCAAGTCCACGGCCGTTGGATCACCGATCACGCCGATGACTCCATTGTTGCGACTGTCATCATCTATATCAAATTCTGGTGCACCATGACATCGGTTACAACCGAGCCCACCTCCTATTCTTTGACCATTTTGATTGACAGGATTCGTCTGGAACAAATTTTTCCCTCTATTTTCTGAATCAGTGAAATTTGGAAAATCATTGTTGTTATTACCCACTTGTGCTCGACCAACATCATATTTGCTATCAAAAGATTGGATACTTCTGACGAACTGAGCAATAGCCAACTGCATCCTACCTTCTGTGATCTGATTGTCTCCATAGACTTCAGAAAATAGAATAGGATAATAGTCCAGACCATCCATCTTTCTAATCAGCGAATCAATATCTGGATCTCCTTCACCACCGCTAAATCCCATCTCAATATGATCTTGTATCGGCTGAGTGGATTGTGCTTCTAATGTAAGGGCTCGTTCATCCCAAAAAAAACCCTCCTCTGTTGCAAATCTGGAATTAATCAATCGCATAGAGTGTCGTCCAGTCGTACCATTGACACCAACTGAAGCCAGAGCCGTATCACCAAATGCAAACTCTTGTAGGTGGCATGAAGCACAGGCAATCGTATTGTTAACAGAGAGATTTTTATCATAAAATAGCACCCTACCTAATGTTGCGCCAAGATCACTTATTGGATTACCATTAGTGTTGTCTTCATTGACATAGTTAGGGACGGGTTGATTGGCGTAGTTTTCAAGGTTAGTGAGATCTATGTTATCTCCAAATACTTGAGCCATGGAAAACATACTTTCGCATTCTGCGATATTAGCTTCGAAGACCACAAAAGTCGACACCTCAAAACCTTCTTCGAAGCAAATCACTACACCTGATTGAACAAGAATAGGCGAACCTGACATCAAGGAAGAAATAAAAAGAGAATTCGAGCTCGCTATCGTATCAGAAATTGCTATGGGTTCATCAACGATCACAAGGGATGAATCACAAGGGATATCTTGAGCATATATGGATGTACAAAAGGTAAGAAGGATGAGGAGCGAGAGGAGCTTCATTGCCATGTATTTATTATAACAAGAAGCTTTATCTCAATTTGTACTCAGATATGGCAAAAACAATCTAATAATAAATAGGCGCTCTTAAACAACTTCCTCTCTGCCATCAGCAAACAAGGCAAACCTTCCCTTCTCTCGATCATGTACTTGTTCTTGCTGCGGCCAAGGCCATCCTCCAAACTGGGTTCTTCTAAAGTCTGCGAAAGCCTCTTGGATTTCCTCTTGAGTGTTCATAACAAAAGGGCCTTCTTGAGCTACAGGTTCATTGATCGGCTTTCCTTGGAGGACCAACAGATAGACTTCTTGATCATGTGCTTGAATACTCGTCTCAAGTGTTGCATCCAACTCTATAGCATGATTTATGCTAACCTCCGTGCCATCAACAGAAATTTTATCTCCTTGATACAAGTACAAGGTCCTGTTAACACCTTCACTCGCCGTTGGGATCTTCCACTCGGCATGTGCATCCATTCTTACAGTTAAGATGGCTACTTCGTTTTCTATATCCGATGCCCAAGAGGCCGGTGAGCCACCGGGAGCATGGATCTCTTTATATCCTCCAGTGATCACATCTATGTCCACCTTTGCACCCGCTCCTTCAACCTCCTGCATCGACCTGATATCTTCTGACCATATCATATTAAAGTGTGGATCGACCATCTTATTGTGGCTTGGTAAGTTGAGCCACAATTGAAAAAATTCCAATTTGTTACCACCTTCTTGATTGAGCATAGGAAACATCTCCGCATGTTGTACTCCTTTCCCCGCCGTCATCCACTGCACATCACCATTCCCAAACCTTCCTGCCGCTCCCAAGGAGTCGGCATGATCTATCAGTCCAGTCTTCGTTATCGTCACAGTCTCAAATCCTCGATGTGGGTGGTATGGAAAGCCAGGTATTCGTCTACCGTGATACATCCGCCATCCGTCTTTGATTGCAAAGTCGTTGCCTATGTTACGACCTTCTAATGACGCATTTGGGGTCATGTCTTCATTGCCATTTGGGTAGTCATCGTTATGATGTACGCAGAAGAGGAAGGGGTCTTGGGTGGCCCAAGGAAAGCCTAGTGGTTGGATGGTTTTTATTGATGATTTTATCATAGGTCTTTATATTGATATTGTAACATAGAAGTTAGTCTTTTTGTTTCTTACCACTGACCAAATAGATAGATTCACGTCAGTTTTTAGAGTAGAGTCTCAATGATAAATCCACCCTCTCTTGGCAATTTTCATTTTTTTCATTCGCAAAAAGAGCAACTATGTTTAAAATCCAGAAAGTGATTAGCTTCAAGTTGGAAATATATCACTTACCAAATTCTGGAATAATGAAAGTTAATAATTCTTTTCTTGGAATGACAATTTATGTAGGACTTGATGTTCATGCAAAAAGTTGGTCTGTGGCCACCTTCTCTGAGCATACAGCTTTGAAGAAATTTGTTTTGTCACCTCCTAGCCCAACTAAACTCCTGGATAGTTTAACCAAATTTTATCCTCAAGCTGATTTTAAATGTTGCTATGAAGCAGGTTTCTCGGGCTTTTGGATACAGAGAGAACTTGAACAATTAGGCGTTTCTACTATGCTCGTAAACGCCCCTGATATTCCGGTATCTAATAAAGACAGGAAGCGAAAAACAGATGCACGCGATGCTTCTAAAATAGCAAGGGAGCTAAGAGCTGGTAACCTTAATCCTATTTATGTTCCGAGTAAAGAAATGGAAAAAGACAGGAGTCTTGTGAGATATAGAGGGCTGTTAGTAAGAGATGAGCGTAGAGTCAAGCAAAGAATTAAAATGCATCTTCACCTACAAGGATATAAGATAGATATGTCCAAATTAACATGGAGCAAAGCTTCTTTGGCGCATCTTGAAGAAGTATCTAATACACTAGCAGATCAATATATTCTTAGCTGTACCGATCAATTAAGAAGATTAAATAGTATAAAAACAGATATTACGAGTAAAATAAGATCACTGAGTCGGTCAAAAAAGTATTGTTCAATATCATACTTGCTCCAAAGTATTCCTGGAATAAGTTGTTTAGGATCAATGATTATTTTGACAGAATTGATTGATATAAGAAGGTTCCGAAATTTAGATCATCTCTGTTCTTTTGTTGGACTTGTTCCAGATACAAGAAGCAGTGGTGAAACCCAAAGAGTGGGAGGATTGACTTATAGAGCTAATAAAAGACTTAGAACTCTGATTATAGAATGTTCATGGATAGCAATTAGACATGATGGCACTTTGAGTTTAGCATATTCCAATTATTGTAAAAAAATGAGAGGGCAGAAAGCGATTGTCAAGATTGCAAGGAAAATGTTAAGTAGAATTCGCTTTGTTTGGCTCAATGAACAACCATATATGACGAATAGAGCTTAACTAAATATTACTTAGTATTGACAGATTACATAAATGATGACCGTAATTTGGTTCTACGGTAAACTTATCCGTTTAAAAAAGCGTACGTCTCATTCTAAGACAAGTAATAGTTAGTTGCAGCTTATGTAAATGAAGACTGCTAATAGAAGCGTACTGTATAATACTATGTAATGATAAGGCAGGAACACTCAAGTTTTACACATTCCAACATTATACGCGAAAAGCTATTTTGGCTTTTCGCTATGTTGAAATATGCAAAACTGGCAGATCCGTTAGGCGTGAAGCGGCTAACACTGGGAAGTTTTATCCGTTTAAATAAAATAGTGTGCTAAACGCTTGGATTTTAACATAGAACGAAACAAAAAATGCTCTCGAATTTAAGCCTACACCCTCCAAGCCATTCATCCCTCGACCCACCAAATTCGATTTGCCAACGCGCCCCTAATTACTGAATGATTTATTGCGCCTTATTAGAATTTTGCGGGCTGCAATGGATGATTTGGGTGGCGGCCAAACTCGGACAGGCTAAAAAAAGTTGAGAACTTTCTCAATCACTTCCTTATCATTCTGTTAAGGCCAGCAATTATACCAGATTTAAGATTTACAACTTTTTTATAGCGTTTTTAATCAGACGCTTTTGCTCAACTTTTTAAAAAGTTGAAAGAGTAAAAACAAGGAAGAAACTATCGAATCAAAGAAGACACATCGGCAGAAACGCCTGACTAAGATGATACTCTCTTGCCTCCTTCACTCATTGAGAGATATAGGTAAGGAATGTCTCTGACAGGATATTCTCAAACCAATTTTCATATCTTGAACCGGCTATAGTGGATAGCCAGCCATCGTGAAGAACAGAATAATAAAAGATGAACGAAACCAACTACACCCTCCAATTTGAAAAAATGAACGAGGAGCAGCTACCTGTTCCTAAGCACAAGCTGCATGACTGGACGCACTTTGCGGGTCTATATGCCGCAGAGCATGTCGCTGCGACAGAGTTTGTAATCGGCGCCACTTTTGTGGCTTTGGGGGCAAAAACTATGGATATCATTGTGGGTCTCCTTATCGGAAATATTCTTGCCGTCTTGAGCTGGACCTTGATTACGTCACCTATAGCTGTAGAAACACGACTTAGTCTTTATACATATCTCAACAAGATCGCTGGCGACTCGATGTCGAAGCTTTATAATTGGGCTAACATCTTGATATTCACAGTGATTTCTGCGGCGATGGTAACCGTGTCTTCAACCGCAGTACGATTTGCTTTTGAAATCCCTGCACAGTTGGATTGGTATCCGACCAATATCTGGTTTATATTAATTGTACTGTTGGTGGGCACTTTTGTAGTGTTTGTGGCTATCTATGGATTCAATGCGGTCTCGGAGTTTTCAGGTATTTGTGCACCGTGGTTGTTCACTATGTTTGCGAGTGGTGCCATTGTTCTTATGCCTGCGTTGACATTAGACGTTTTAGGAAAAACACTTCCTAGTGGCTGGGCAGATTTTGTCAATATCGGCAACCAATCTATCTGGACCGGTGTCAATAGTAGTGGCGAACCAGGTATCGGTTTAGTAGAAGTCATAGGGTTTGGTTGGGCAGCCAATACTATCACTCACTTTGGATTGATAGATATGGCACTATTGCGATTTGCAAAGAAGAAATCATACGGGTTAGCTACGAGCACAGGGATGCTTTTTGGTCACTACATCGCATGGATTGCAGCAGGTATCATGGGTGCTGGGACTGCAGTTATTTTGGGTCAGTCGATTGTAGAACTGGATCCTGGCGATGTTGCTTACTATGCATTGGGATGGTCAGGATTTGTTATAGTGATTGTGGCAGGTTGGACGACGGCTATTACCAATTTGTATCGAGCAGGTCTCGCAGCACAAGCTGTGTATAGTAGTCAATCAAGAAGAAACACAACGATAGTCGTTGGTGCAGCTATGGTTGTCATTGCTTGCTTCCCTTTTGTGTTTTCACAAATACTGCCGCTCCTAACTTATGCGGGGCTGCTTGTTGTGCCTGTAGGCGCTATAGTCTTTGCGGAGCATCAACTCTTTCCAAAAATAGGCTACACGCGATACTGGTCTAAGTATCAAGACTACACCCAAAGCATGCCAGCTGTTGCTTCTTGGATCATTGGTTTGATCTTTGGTTTTGGGCTTGATTACTTGGATGTCATGTCCTTTTACTATCTCTTCATTCCGACATGGTTCTTCACAATCTTAGTGTATACTATTCTTGCTGGTCGATCTGGTGCAAAAAAGAATTATCCTGAGGCAGAAGAAAAAGAAAAAGCATACAATGAAGCTGTAGAAACTTATCATCAACAGTTGGCTTCACAAGAACAGGAAGTCGTCAAAGACACGACTCCTCTATCCAGAGCTCTCAAGATACTGGCTTATGGAGCACTAGCAGTGACGCTCTTTCTGGCAGGTAGAGTGTTGTTAGCCAGTCCAGATGAAAGCGTCTACATATCTAATAGAGACACTTTTTATGAGATTGGTTTTGCTTGTACGGTTATCTATTTTATAGCTGCTTACTGGGCGATGCGAAGAGGCAAGTCTTTTAATATCAAATAGCTCAGTATGATAACTATCACATTGTCGCAGCAAAGCTTGCCGTCTCTAGATTCTAATCTATCGATTCCGACTTACGATCGAAATGCTATAAAGCATGGCATCATTCATATCGGAGTTGGAGGATTCCATAGGTCTCATCAAGCCTACTATATCCATCAATTACTCAGTAAGTACAAAGACCTTGATTGGGGTGTTTGTGGTATAGGACTTAGGGAATCTGATCGAAAAATAAGCAATGTCTTTACTGAGCAAGATTGCTTGTACACTCTTATAATACAGCATCCTAATGGCGTTGATGATTGCGAAGTCATAGGTTCTATTACTGATTACGTTTTGGCCACAGATGCACCTCAAGATGCAATAAACAAGATGGCACACCCTGACACCAAGATTGTGTCACTTACCATCACAGAAGGCGGTTATAACTTTAGTAGTAGCACTGGTAAGTTCGACTTTGACAATCCAGATGTGCAACATGATCTACAAAATCCAGCGCAGCCAAAAACTGTTTTTGGCTACTTAACTGCTTCGCTTAGAAAAAGGAGAGAACAAGACTTAGCAGCCTTTACAATTCTCTCTTGTGACAATATCCAACATAACGGTAATGTCGCTAAGCAAATGCTATTGTCCTTTGCAAAAAAGCAAGACAAAGATTTAGCTGATTGGATAGCGCAAAAAGTTTGCTTTCCAAACACAATGGTGGATAGAATCACACCGGTAACATCAGAGCCAGCGATGAAGCTACTTGAAGAAAATTATAATTTACAAGATGAGTGGCCCGTGGTCTGTGAGCCTTATATCCAATGGGTGATAGAAGACAACTTTTCTAATGGCAGACCTCCTTTAGAAAAGCTGGGAGTGCAGTTTGTACCTGATGTTACGCCCTATGAAAAAATGAAGATCCGTTTGCTCAATGCTGGACACTCTGTATTGGCTATCCCAGGAGCGCTGCATGGCCACCCAACGATCAACGCATGTATGGAGGACGAGGTCTTTTCAACTTTCATGAGACAGTTTATGGATCAGGAAGCGACGCCAGTCCTAGGGACCATAGAAGGTATGAATCTTACTGACTATAAGAACAGCTTAGAAGAGCGGTTCTCTAATCCTAATATAAAAGATAGCGTCAGCAGAATCTGTTCTGAGACTTCTGCAAAGTTGCCTAAGTTTCTTATCCCGACTATCATTGAAAACTTAGAATCGGGCGGCAGTATAAAGTATGGGACCTTCATCCTCGCCGCTTGGTGTTACTACAGTGCGAAAGGTGTAGACTTCAACAATGAGCCATTAGAAATCATCGACGCGAGAAAAGCCGAACTGCATAAAGCAGCCGAGCAATACCAAGAAGACAAGCTTAGTTTCCTGAATATCTCCGATGTTTTTGGCGAACTAAAAAGCAACGAACGATTCGTCGCTGAGTACACTCGACTGACTCATGCTATATACACAAGCATGGACGTCCGCAGCATAATGAGTAGCATATCCGCAGATAAAGGTACCTTGTAAAGAATCTTACTTTACAAAAGACTTGGTATAATCGACTACAATATGAGACAATTGATCACCCTTCTTACTTTGGCAACAATCACACTCATCAGCTGTGATCAATCATCAAAATCAGAAAGTGCTGCTACAGGCAAGGTTGTCTACGACGTAGTATTTCGAGAAAACATAGCTGGCTCTTATGAGAAAGAGATGACAGGAAAAGTCGGGAGCGAATCCAACTTTAATTATAACTATACCTACAACGACAGAGGGCGTGGACCAAAGATATCAGAGCAGATCACGTTAAACGAGAAAGGCTTCATAAAGGAGCTCACAATAGATGGACATAATTATAGAAACGCATCCGTCAGTGAGCGTTTTTCAAGTAATGGCACCACGGCCGAATGGAGCAACATCATGGGCACGGGAAGTGGTTCATTTGATGGTTCATCTTTGTACTTCAGACATACTGGATCTCCAGCGATCTTTGAGATACTCGCCCAACAACTTCAAAAATCTAAAAATGGATCTATCTCATTGTATCCTGAGGGAAATATAGAGTTAGTACAATCTTTCCCCTTCGAATTATCCAATGGTTTGAAAACGGACTTGCTTATGATCAGAGGATTGGACCTTGATCCTATCTATATCTGGATGAATGAAGATGATATGATCTGCAAGATCACAAAGAACCTACATGTCATCAGACAAGACTTAGCCGAGCTTCGTCCAGAAATGAAAAAGATACAGAGCGAAGTAGAAGATAAAAACTTGGCGGAGCAAGCTGATGAACTAAGTCATGAGGTTAACAAATTAGCTATTCGTGGTGTCAATGTATTTCAAAAAAACGGCAATATACTTCGCAATCAAGATGTGATCGTTGAAGGCCAAAGGATACAAAGCATACAACCCAGCAGCAATGTTAGTATTGATGATGATGCACTGCAAATATCTGGGCAAGGTAAAACGCTGATGCCAGGATTATTTGATATGCATACGCACAATGGCAAGTTTAGAGGCATCCTACACTTAGCAGGCGGCGTAACTTCTGTTAGAGACCTTGCCAACAACAAACAACTCAAAGGACTTGCGGAGCAGTTCAACACCAATGAGTTGCTGGGGCCAAGAATTGTAACATTTTGTGGCATCATAGATGGACCGGGCAAATACGCTAATCAAAGAAATGTCGTCAACAACTTAGAAGAAGGCATCGAAGAAATCATCGACTACAACCGCCTGGGTTATGAACAAATCAAACTGTATAGCTCTATAAAACCTGAATGGGTTCAAGATATGACTGCCAAAGCTCATGAGCTCGGCATGCGGGTCAGTGGCCACATCCCAGCCTATATGACAGCTACACAAGCGATCAATCAAGGATACAATGAGATACAGCATATCAATATGCTCTTTTTAAACTTTCTCTCAGATACAATCGATACGCGTACGCCACTACGCTTTACGATGCCAGCACAACATGGCGCTGATCTCGATCTTCAATCAGAGGAGTACTTGACTTTTGTTGAGCTTCTGCGGACCAATGATATACTTGTTGATCCTACTGCTGCGATATTTGAAAACATGTTACTTGCTGAGAAAGGAGAGCCCAGCCCTACATACAAAGCGATCGTGGAGCGCTTTCCTCTGATGGGTCAGCGTGGTTTCTATGCAGGTGGCCTATCAAAGGATGATCAAAAGAGAAAGCGATATCGAGCAAGCTTTGACAAAATGTTAGCTGTTATCGCAGACCTATATAACAAAGGTGTTGACATCGTACCTGGTACAGATGGTTTGCCTGGCTTTCTATATCATAGAGAATTAGAGCTCTATGTTAGTGCGGGCATACCTGCTCCTGAAGTTTTAAAACTGGCGACTATAAAGTCAGCTGAAATAACTGGAGTAGAGGACAACTTTGGATCAATAGAAATTGGAAAACAAGCGGACTTGATATTAGTGGATGGCGATCCAACCACCGATATCAGCGACATCAGAAGAGTTGAGTGGACACTCAAAGAAGGCAATCTATACTATGCAAAGGAGCTTTACAATTCTGTTGGCATCCGTCACTTTAAGTAAGACGAAGTTGTCAAATACAGTCAGCTACAGAACAACCCATAGGTCATAATTTCTAATTGCTGTCAGAACGCAACTTTGTTCGACACGTTAATGACTCAGCTATAAATTGAGCCTGGTTAGCTACGAGAAATGGATCAGCTAATTCGATGTTGGGGCTAACATAGGTAACAGAGTCCAGTGTCGTCACTGGAACCGAAGAAGAAAGCATGCCATAAGCAAAATATATACCCTTATCATGATTTTGTATGGTCACATCTTCTTCACAAACACTTGCATCAATCAGTCGATATATCCTTCCATTGTTCAGATGCGCAACATATAGTTCACCAGATTCTGATTCTCCAAAGGTTGAAACTAAATTCTGTAAGGATGAAATCTTTTGGAAGTCACTAAAATTCTGCGAGTTGATCAACCAAAAGTTGCCAGTTCCATAATCTGCTACGATGTATTTTCCTTTAAGGTTTTCAAATACCGAACCGCGATAAACAAAGCCACCAGTTATGGAGTAACCTTCAGTTCGTCCATATTCAAAAATTGGATCAGTAAGTGTCCCCGGTAGACAATCATTAAAGTTTTGCACAAGCGTTCCTTCTTTGCACGACCAACCATAATTTTGCCCTCCAGAGCTATTTGCTAATTGATGATTAACTTCTTCTCTATCCCCTTGTCCTACATCTGCGATCCATAGATCACCCGTGGTTCTATCAAAGCTGATGCGCCAAGGATTGCGAAGTCCAATAGCCCAGAACTCGTCTCGATAACTAGGAAGAGAAACAAATGGATTATCATTAGGAATTGAATAGTTGAGCAATGGATCACTAGGAAAGTCATCTGCATTGATATCAATTCTTAATAATGAACCAAGTAAAGTCGTCGGCTCTTGACTTTCATCATCCGGATCAAATGCACTCCCTCCATCTCCAATTGCAATGTATAGATAATCATCAGGTCCAAACTTCACATCTCCTCCATTGTGATTAGGATATGATTGATCAAAAGTAAGTACAGTCAATCCAGAATTTGCATCCGCCTCATTGGAATCAGAAGAAACCGAGTAACGCTCTACTTTAGTTTTCAACTGACCAGCATCTGTAAAAGTATAGTTGACATAAAAGTATGGCGACGCAGGATAATTTGGATGAAAGGCTAATCCAAGTAAGCCGCGCTCTCCCCCACTTCTCACTTTAGTTCTGATATCTAAAAATGGAGTTGACAAAACTGACCCAGTACCGATGTTATCAATGATTTTTATTATACCACTTCGCTCCACTACAAATAAACGCGCCGTCCCATCTCCTGCATGTGCCATAGCAAAAGGTGAAGAAAACCCAGAGGCAACTTCTAAAAGCTCGAGTTCTGGTTGAGCGTATAATAACTGTGACAGTAGAATTAGGATGCAGCTTAACTTCATCTCATAAAGATAAACAAGCACAGACAATGAAAACCTATGGTTTACACGAGGAGTTGAGATAAACTCAAGACACTTTTATCGTAGTACTTTGCAGATTGTTTAAAGAAGAAAACTACTCTCCCAAAAAAGGATATCTATAATCCCTTGGAGCGACAAAGTTTTCCTTCACTGTACGTGGAGAAACCCATCTATAAAGATTTAGGATCGATCCTGCTTTATCATTAGTTCCAGATCCTCTTGCTCCACCAAATGGTTGTTGTCCAACGACTGCACCAGTTGGTTTATCATTGATATAGAAGTTTCCTGCGGCGAACTCTAATGCTTTAGAAGCCTCAACAACAGCAGCACGATCTTGAGCAAATATAGCTCCTGTAAGCGCGTAAGGTGACGTGCTATCTACGATCTGAAGTATCTCTGCAAACTTGTCGTCATTGTACACATGTACAGTAAGGACAGGGCCGAAGATCTCTTCACACATCGTGCGATACATCGGATCTTTAGCTTGAATAACGGTGGGCTGTACAAAGTATCCTTCTTTGTCACTATAGTTTCCTCCTGCTATGATCTTAGCATCTTTAGATCTGCTAACTGCTGAAATATAACCTGTAATCTTTTTATAAGCTTTTGCGTCGATAACTGCATTGATGAAATTAGAAAAGTCCTCAACAGACCCCATCTTCAATGTCTTCATATCCGCTAACAATCGCTTCTTAACATCAGGCCAAAGTGACTTAGGTATGTAAGCTCTTGACGCAGCAGAGCACTTCTGTCCTTGATACTCAAATGAACCTCTAAGCAACGCAACTGCAAGTTGTTCTGCATCAGCAGATGAGTGAGCCACAACGAAGTCTTTCCCTCCTGTTTCTCCAACGATGCGCGGATAGCTCTTATACTTTGAAAGATTAGATCCTATCGTTTGCCATAGAGAATTAAAGACTCCCGTACTTCCTGTAAAGTGTAATCCTGCAAAGTCTTTATCATTAAAGATGACCTTACCTGCCGCTGGTCCATCTGGATAGATCAAATTGATTACGCCCGCTGGCAAACCTGCTTCAATTAAGATATTCATCACTGCTATTGCAGAATATATCTGTGATTCTGATGGCTTCCAAACCACCGTGTTACCCATTAAAGCAGGAGCACAAGGAAGGTTGCCACTGATGGCAGTAAAGTTAAATGGCGTCAATGCAAATACAAACCCTTCAAGTGGTCGATACTCTAAGCTATTCCAGATACCTGGTGCACTCGCTGGTTGTTGCGCATACATATCAGAAGCGTATTGCACGTTAAACCTTAAGAAGTCAGCAAGTTCTGCTATCGCGTCTATCTCTGCTTGATAGATGTTCTTCGATTGAGCCATCATCGTACAAGCATTGAAGTATGCACGTCTTGGCCCAACAATAAGATCAGCTGCTTTTAAGAAGATCGCTGCTCTATCACTGAACGCCATGTGCATCCAATCTTGCTTTGCACGCTTAGCCGCAGCAATCGCATCTTTCACATGAGCCGTAGATCCTTTGGTATAGTATCCTAAGTTATGGTGTATCTCATGCGGTGCGGCAACATTGATCTTTGTTCGGCTATATACTTCCTTACCATCGATGATCATTGGGATGGCCGTCTTTACACTTTTAAGTCTCGCTATCTCTGCTAGTACTTCTTCTTTCTCTTTACCTCCTGGACGGTAGTCAAGGACTTTCTCATTGCTGACAGTTGGGATCTTATGGATAGCATTGGACATATGGTATGATTGTATTTTGATTATAAGAATAGCAAAGATATATAATGGTTGATTATAAGCCGATATGAAGTGGATATGAAATATCACATCTTCATTTAAGACAAAATATCACAAGACCTAAGAGATCTAAGAGATAATTGACTTTGGGTCAATCTTGATCTCAGGAGGCAAGAAAGCATCAGTCGCTCCTTGCCCTTTGATGATCTCTCTTACAATGGTTGAGCTTATATGCGAGAATTCTGGTTTACTGATCAAGAAGACGGTATCCACATCTTCTCCTATGATCGTATTGAGCTGTGAGATGGTTTTTTCATAGTCAAAATCAGATCCATTACGGAGTCCTCTGATAAGATAGTTCGCTTTGACCTTCGCACAATAGTGAACTGTCAATCCCTCAAAATCCCCCACGATCACCTTAGGATCATCAGCAAATACTGCTTCTAACCACTCCTTACGCTGTTCTAAAGAGAAGAGACTCTTCTTCACGGAGTTCACTCCAACGGCCATAATCACTTGATCGAACAAAGGAAGTGCTCTGTTGACAATATCAACGTGACCTTTGGTAATCGGATCAAATGAGCCAGGGAAGACAGCTATCTTTTTAGGGTGAGCCATAGTTGTGATGAGTTAGATTTCAGATGACAAGGTAAAAAAACAATCTACTCTCGATTAACATTTTTGTAGAATATTCGGCTCCGAGTATCACGGAATGCCAAAGCAGATTACGGCACTAAAAAAGTATATTTGTAAGTCATTTGACGAAAGTCTGGAGAGAGATAGAAATAGCGGGAACCGTGAACACAACTAAGTCGGATGAGCATTGTTAACCAACAAGAAAAAGTGCTATGAAATACGACGTTGTTGTTATCGGAAGTGGACCAGGCGGATATCCAGCCGCAATCAGAGCTTCTCAATTAGGCCTAAAAGTAGCGATCGTAGAGAAAGAGAACCTCGGAGGCGTATGTCTCAACTGGGGTTGTATCCCTACAAAAGCCTTACTCAAGAGTGCCCAAGTCTTCGAATACATGAATCACGCGGAGGACTATGGTATCAAAGTGACAGGAGCGAAAGCTGACTTTGGCAAGGTTGTCAAGAGAAGTAGGGACGTCGCCGGCGCCATGAGCAAAGGAGTCAACTTCCTCATGAAGAAAAATAGCATCACCGTTATAGATGGATATGGCAGACTGATCCGCGGCAAGAAAGTAGAGGTAACAAAAGCTGACGGTTCTAAAGAAGAAGTCAGCGCAGACCACATCATCATAGCAACAGGCGGTAGAGCAAAGCAGCTCCCTCACATCCCTATCGATGGTAAGACTGTGATCGGTTACAGGGAAGCGATGAGCCTTCCTAAGAAACCAAAGTCGATCGTTGTGATGGGCGCTGGAGCTATCGGTGTAGAGTTCGCATACTTCTACAATACGATGGGAACAAAAGTGACTGTCGTCGAATACCTTGAGCAAGGTCTCTTGCCTCGAGAAGATAAAGATGTATCTAAGGAGCTTGGAAAGATATTCAAGAAGAAAGGCGTCGACGTAATGGCCAATAGCTCTGTTGAAAAAGTAGAGGCCAAGTCAAAGAAAGTATATGTAACAGTCAAGAGTCGCAAAGATGATAGCATCACAGAGATCGAATGTGATCTTGTCCTGTCAGCAGCAGGTGTAACGCCTAACACTGAGGACATAGGACTCGAGACATTGGGTATCAAAACGGAGAGAGGACTGATAGAGGTCAACGACTTTTATCAGACTAACGTGCCAGGCATCTATGCCATCGGTGATGTGACTCCTGGCGCTGCTCTTGCACACGTTGCAACTGCTGAGGCCATCATCTGTGTAGAGAAGATAGCCGGTCATCACCCTAAGCCGCTTGACTATGGCAATATCCCTTCTTGTACTTACTGCATACCTGAAGTAGCATCTGTCGGGATGACTGAGGCTGCGGCTAAAGAAGCAGGTTACGAAGTCAAAGTTGGTAAGTTTCCATTTTCAGCATCTGGGAAGGCAAAAGCTGCTGGCAATCCTGAAGGTTTTGTCAAAGTACTGTATGATGCAAAATACGGAGAACTACTCGGTGCTCACCTCATCGGTTCTAACGTGACAGAGATGATCGCTGAGATCGTAACAGCACGTAACTTAGAGACTACAGGTATGGAGATTGTAAAAACAGTTCACCCTCATCCAACGATGAGCGAGGCAATCATGGAAGCATCTGCTGCGGCATATGATGAGGTGATACACTTATAGATAGTTAAGGCTTTCGCCAAATACAATTAGAAAACAACTCCTTAGTTGATAAATTATAACACTGGACTAAAACATCCTCTTATGAATAGAGTAACTTTTACGGTCATCGGGTATGTTCTAATTGTAGTTGGTTTTGTTGCCTTGATACTGGGCATGATCGGTCTTAACTTAAAGCCCCTCGCTTTTTTAGATGGCGTTATAGGTCCTTTAGGTTCGTTTCTGATTAAGCTCTTGATGATTATCGTTGGGTTTATCATGTTTTATATGAGCCGGGTGCCGATGGAAGAGTGAGATTCGGTATAGATTAAGGAGAGGTTATTAAACTTTCAACTATGGACATAACATCATCTATATGTTGATTGTCATATGCCACGAAGTTAGCTGGACCTATATCAGGAAAAGTAAAAAAGAAACAACATTGTCCACTACCTAAGAACTCACTTTCTCTTTTTTGATAGACGAAGTCTTGATTTATCGCTCTTCCTAATTTGATGTCCCCTTCCTCCTCATCTACATAAGAGCCTGCAAGCTCCCCGATATCAATGAAGATATAAAAGCTTTCGTCTTCATTATGAGTGATCTCTCCTACCTGACTATCAATACCTTGCAAGGGGTTATATTGATAGCCTTCTTGAAGTTCAATTGTAATGTTCTCAGAAATATCCACTAATGTTCCATTCTCTGGCTTACTATTAGAACAAGCAATAAGTAGCGTAGCTATATACCCAAAAAGTATCAAGTAATAATTCATAAGCAACGCGATATGATAACATATACGCTGAATAAACCTTACGGGTTGGGCTTGCCACGGGTGGAGCTCTATTTATAAAGTATATCTCCTGCTGCCAAACTCATTTTTTCATAGTCATGCCCTACTCCACTGATGACATGGAAGCCCCAGTTATAAGGAGTATTAAGACTTTCTGACAAGCTCTGATTATAATTGTAAAAATTGTGGGCTCTTTCTAATCGATGAGCTCCTTGTTCATTCGCGCTATCTGTCTGCAAGAGCGTTCCTCTCGTTTCCGTTGCATCATCTTTTTCACCTACCATGATGGTTAACTTCTTACTGTATGACTTAGTGATGGATACTTCATCAACTTTTGTATTCTTGATGCCATATGGAAGCCCAAGTTTTGTATCCGGCAAAGTGTACCAACCAGAATTAGCAGCAATGATTCTGTCGGCCTTGGAGTCATCATGAAAGAGAGCGAAGCGATGAAGTATCTGCCCGCCAGCCGAGTGTCCAAAGATATCATAGGACTTAGCTTCTAAAGAATTATCTGTAGTGACCATATTAAAGATGCGATCAAAGTCATTAAAAATCCATGAAGCTTGATCATCGACTTGGACGAACCCAAAATCTTTATCAAAACTCACGCTATCAATCATACCAGCCATGTGGTAGGCACCAAAGTCATATGTCTCTGAAGGGTATTTAAGTGCCAATACAACAACATCTTTTTCTATAGAGATATCGGCCCAAGCATCTCTATATTGATCACCATCTCTTCCTGCACCAGGTAGAACAATAAGAACTTTAGATGCAATATCCATTGTGGGTGGTCGATGATAAAACACCTGAACCCATCTGTCATCATCAGATGATCTTCTTGTAAAGAAATTCCCCGATTGTGCTACAAGCTGTGCGTCATTGACACGGGAGCTATCTGGGCGCATGACTAAATTCATCTTGCAATGTTCGCAAACACCATCTTGATGCCAAGTCAGCTCATCACAAGATTGATCACAGGGTGGACATATAAACACAAGGCTATCTTTAATATTCGGCTTTCCCTTTTTAATATCACATGATCCAAATACAAAAACAATTAGAACAATTTGTAAAAGCACTCTCATGTTAATGGATTGACTTTGCCAGTCTTAGTGCCATCTCAATGGCCTTGTCTCCATTCTTGATGTCTTTAGCAAGAAGTTCATACATCGCACGACTGTCTCTTGGGTAGCCCAGCTCGTGGTGAGGAGAGATTCCTTTATTCTCATAATTGTTAAGATCAAGATCCTGATATACTTCGTTAGAGAGACTATATGTCCAACCATTTGGCATCACACGATCTAACATATCTGAAAAGATACCTTCTGTTGCAGACCCTATCCTTGTCACTTGAGCCGATGACATAGAAGCCAAGGTCATGATCTCAGCGGCACTTGCTGTCTGTGGGCTTGTCAATAGATACACTGGACCATCAAAACTGTGTGCTGCTTTTGTCAAGCTTATCTCTTGTGGCGTCGTATACCCATTTTCTAATTGTGCTTTCTTTGTAAATGCCTTGTTCGTCGCGTCAACAAATGGTTGCAAAAAGGCCAAAGCGGCGTCATCCTTCCCTCCTCCATTGAATCTTATGTCAATTATAAAGGCTTTAGCATGGCTTAACTCTCTAACTATAGAATCTACTATCATTACTGCTCCTTCTGCCTCAGCGTCTCTATGATAGTCTCCCTCTTCTGCCAACGCCCAATAGGCGCCCCAGAATTCGGCCAAGTCAAGCGTATCAGGAAGGTCAACATCTGCAAGCAGCAGCATCCAGTTTAGCTGTACATATGCAACATCATCTTGCATCATACCCCACCGTACAACTCCAGAATTATAATGACTTGTTGACGCTAAGTAGCGATCCGTTATATCACTTTTTAATTGTTGTCTGATACTGTGCACACTTGGTTGAGCAGGTTCATCTGTTGAAGAACTATCTTCCTTCTCTTCTTCCAAAGCGACTAGCTGTTCCATCACTTCGTCGCTTGGTTCTAATCCAACATGACCATCGCCTATCTCTTCCAACATATCATTGAGAACAACGAATAGCTCTACATCGGATGTCGAAGAGTCGACACGTGCTCTATACTTGTCATAGCTCTTCTGCCAGTCTATCTCTCTTTCTCCGAAGTAAGCATAGTGTTGGTCAAAGGTATGCCATACTGATTCAAAATTATGAACTGGATCGTTACGATCTATTGCGTTATCCTGACTACAAAAATCTGGAAGTGCATCCAACCTTTTAAAAGTATAATGGTTGATTCCTTTCTTAACGAGTAGGTCATCAGCACCAACTTCTATAACTTGCAACAGCTCTTCTAACAGATCAGACTCAAGAGGGTCACAGCTGTGGCTTGTATAATTATAAACAAAGGCGCTGTCCCCAACGATCTTTAGATATTGACCATATCCATCTTGTG
>CALIHL010000183.1 GCA_938022935.1 uncultured Saprospiraceae bacterium | reverse complement strand
ATAATCAAAGTCTCTTTAATGGATGGATAGAGTTAGCGGGTGCGAATAATTATCCTTTAAATTGGTCTTCCTCAAGAGGATTTTCGATAGACTATATTCAGAAATTGTTTTCAAACGGGGCGAGAACCCCAGAATGGCAAGACAGATTAGAAGCCCTACAACAGATAGCTACAGTTACTAATTTGGAGGAACTGTTTATAGTTAATGGAGTGGCTTTTCAAGTCGCTGCTGAAATCAATGCTGGTAAGAGAACTTTTCAACGCCAATCAAGCTTTAGAGTTTTAAGTTCGCCAATCGGCACAGGGTTTCAACAACATAATTTGGATAAACTTGAATCTCTTCTTGTTTTTGGAGACTTAAATCCTAAGATGCCTGAAATCACATTGCCCAGCTTGATGATATATGGAGGAGAAGATCCAATAGTCCCTTCGTTATCTGGTGTTAACGCTATGGAGTTTTTAGGAACCTCAGTCTTAGACAAAAGGTTGGTTGTTCTTGAGAATAGTGGACACACCCTTTGGGAATTCGAAAGGGAAGAGTTCTTTCGAGAAATACGATCTTTTATTCAGTCTTATAGGTAGTTAACTATCAGTAAGTTTTTATGCGTTAGTTTTTTGTCTATAACAACTCAAATAAATTTTGGAATTACTCCGTCCTCTTGACAGTTGGTCTTAACACTCCAACATCAAAACTATCAAATTGAAAGTTGGATAATCTTAACCTGTGAAGAAATTTGTTTTTATCTTTTTTCTTTTTCATCGGATAAACAATTTGGTCGAAAGCAAATTCAAATAAATGAATCCGTTTCACTTTTTACAAATCATAAGTATAAAAGAATTCGTCTTCAACTCTTGACCACCCTTCTTTCTCATACAAGCCTTGAGCTTTTGTATTACTGACTTCAGTTTCCAGTTGTAGTCCTGCAGCTCCTTGCTCTTTACCAAATTGTACAGCTCTATCTAATAACAGTGCGCCAACTCCCTTTCTACGGTGATCTGGATGGACAAAGAGATCATTGAGGATGTACACTCGCTTTTGACGGACAGAAGAAAACATAGGGTAGAGCAGGGTGAATCCTGCTGCTGCACCATTGTCATCTCTGGCAATGAAGACATAGGCTTCTTCATTAGTCAGTCGGGCTTCTAAGAACAACTTGGATGCTTCCTTATCAGAGGCCTGTCTATAAAACTGTCTATAGCCATCAAAGAGATCTGTCAGCGTATCGAGATCATCAAGTGTTGCTTGATTAGTAGTCATCTAACTTGTTTAAAATGAAGGCATTAGCATCACAGCATTCTGCATCATACGAGAAGGACCTCTCCAAAACATGCGGTACTGTGTATTGTCTGTTAGATAAACGATCTTCCCCAGTCCCATAGGTTGAACAGCTGCAAAAGCATTTCCCTTGAGGAGGTTCAGGTTTTGATCTGATATATAGCCTGATGCTCTTAACTTGGTCGCGTCAGTATCATAATAACCTACTGTATGAAGACCGGGTGATGGCTTGATCCCATTGTTTCTAAAAGTCAACGAATACAACTTATCCTTTAACCCAAATGCCAACGGATGGCTTATATCCAGATGGCCATTGAGCGCGGTTCCAGGTGTTCTTTTTAAACCGCGATACGATTCTCTATCTGAGTACTTTAAATACTTGGCAGCTGCACTACTGTCTTTAGGCACTGAGGACAGCTGCACATCTGTGATCTTGGACTTCCCTTTTGTAAAGAAGTCCGTTGCACTTTCTGTTGCTACGACAGTTCCTCCGTTTTGTATCCATGCTTTTAACTGCTTTTGCTCTTCTTCTCCAAACAACTTGGATAAGTTGTTGCCACCTCCGGGAAGTATCAATACATCGTAATCATTCAGATCTGCATAACCATATCGACTACCCAGCTTTGGAAAGGACGTCTGTCTTAGGATGGATGTCCTTACTCTTTCTACAGGGAGTTCTGTCTCTTGATCAAATAAGAAGTATAGCTGCCCACAGGTATAAGTGTTGAATGGTGCCTCTACCATCAAGGCAACTCGTGGTTGCTTGAGTACGTTGCTCTTACGAGAAGCAAGGTCATTACCAGACTTCATACGGCCAGTATTTAGTCCGACTATATTCACTTTTGCATCAGAAGCGATATCGCTGATGTCTTGATCGATTACATCACTATGAGAGAGATTACGACCTTTTAGGATGATCAACGAGCCTGGAGAAAAGTTATGTATTCCGTCAGAGAAAGCCTCTTCAGCCGATCTAACTTGATATCCTTTTTGCCATAGTTTACTCAATGCCTTTGGAGCGCCTCTTTGGTTCCAATCTATAATGTATGCATAACCAGCAGTAGGATTAGAAACTCCACTCATAACGGTAGGAGCTTCGGTAACTTGTTCAGTAGCTATGCTGAGCTTCGTTGTTGTACTGTACGCTTCCAAGTTGTATGCAAGTGGCGCAGACCATGTACTCATATCATACATGACAGAGTCTTCGATGGTCATCTCGGGAGCCAGTATAGTATTGATTAATAAGTGACGTGGCTGATCCGTATGCACTACATAGCTCCCAGCGGGCACATTGGCTGTTTTTTTGCTGCCTTTCCGATAATCATGTGCTTGGCCTACAGATCCAGACTGGGTGGTCCGATGTACTTCTATATCATGATGAAGTAAGATCTTGATCACCTCAGGTGTATACATGCCTCCATCGTCCAGTAAGACATAAGACTTGGTGGTAGACTTGGTATTGGTAGGTTTGCTCGTCTCGTATGTGTATCGATTGAATATATCTTTGCGCTCGACGGCTTTCTTTATTGTAGCGATAGAAGTTGTATAATGGTCAAATGCTCTTTGTCTGAGCGTTAAGATATTGCCATCGTTGGTCTCTATCGCTCTGCCTGCACCGATACCGCCTTGCTCTGTGAGCATGCCGATGGCGTTCATCACAGTTGGGTAGCTGGATCCATATCCCGGATAAAAAAAATCAAATGCTTCTCTAGTGAAGTAGTTGATCTTGTGCTTATCAAATGCCGCAACATTGGCCCGACCGATGGTGTCCGCCAGCACTTCATAGTGGTCAGGAAGCAACATATTACGTGGTGTTGTACCTGGTACAGTGAAGTAGTTGTTGTTATATCCTTGCTCATGATAGTCTGTATGTAACTGAGGCATCCATTTGACATATTCTGAAGTATGGCCTCTTGATTCTGGATGTACGCCCCAGATCCAATCCCTGTTGAGATCAAACCAATAGTGATTGGTTCTACCATTGGGCCAAGGTGCATAATGATCTAAGTCTCTTGGCTGTATACCGGGTACATGACGCTTCATCCCTTCATACCAATAGACATATCTATCACGTCCATCAGGATTGATACAGATATAGAATATCATCACCGCATCGTCTAATATGTCAGAAGTCTCTTTGTCAGTTGCAGCTACCAATCGGTAGCTTACTTGCATCGCTGCCTCAGTACTGGAAGCTTCATTCCCGTGGATGTTATAACTATAAGAGACGAAGACTGGCTTGTTGTCTATGATCTCATTGGCTTCCGCAACAGAGGTATTCTGAGGATTAGAGAGCTTTTTGTTTTGCGCCTGGAGCTGATCTATATTTTGAAGATTAGCAGGGGAGGAGATGATAACATTATATAGCTTTCGTCCCTCATATGTTGTCCCATAGTGATTGATCGTCATGCGGTCGGATTGCTCCGCCAAATATTGAAAATAAGAAACCGAGTTAGCATAGAGTGTGAAGGATTCTCCGATCTCATAACCCAAAAAGTCAGCTGGAGATTGGATGTCAGAGCGGTAAGTTAGCTCTGGTTCAAATGCAAATCGCTCAGGTGTGAGATCAGTCTGTGCCGTCAAGGCGACTGAGGCGATTATAAAGTATATAGGCAGTAGTCGTGATATCATGTCTTCTTATTTACCGTTAAGGTAGCCAAGATGTAAGAAAGTAAGTAGAAGACATAAAAAAAGGAGCACAACATTACGTTGTGCTCCAGTCGTTTTTCGTCTGCTCTATATCACAGATCATATCCGGATCATGCTACATGTAGATATGACCTTGTATCCCATAATTTGTTTTTAAGTCCGTCAGGTAGTAATGTGCTTCTTCTGTAGAAGAAAAGTTACCGATCAAGACTCTGTAGATGATACTTCCGCCTTTATAGTCGTGAAGAATTACTACTGGCTCATCTAATTTTGCAGCCACTTTGTTGTAAAATCCAAGTGTCTTCTCGTAAGAGTTATAGACACCCAATTGGATTTTATATTTTGCCATTACAGGCTGATGAGCCTCCATGCTTTTATTGGTTACACTCGTCTGAGGAGATACATTGGCAGGTCTAACCTTAGGTTTATGAGTTGCCAAGTTCTTCTCTAAGATATTCATCATGCCCGTAGGTGATAATGTTTCTTCTATACGTTCGATTACTTTGCCATCACTACTAAAGATGATGAATGTTGGTAACACCTTAACATCAAAGTGTTCTTTAAGTGCATAACCATCAAAGTCGTCGATGTTTATTTTTACTGGTACAAACTTATCATTGAGTACAGCAGATACATTAGGATCTTGGAAGGTTGTGCTCTCCATAAATCTACAAGGAGCGCACCATGAAGCATAGAAGTCAAGAAGTAACATCTTTCCTTCTGCTTGCGCCTTTACTCTGGCGTCTTCGAAGTTAGAATCAACAAATTTTGTAGAACTAAAGGCGCTTAGGCTAGTCAGCATAAATAGCGCACACACGATTAAGCGGGTTTTGCTCATGGGTCAGTTTCTTTAACAGTTTATAAATGACAGCTATGTATATCATGCTGTCCAGGTTTGCTTTACATATTACAATTTTGATGCCAACGTTATATTATGGTTTTGAGGTAACCGAGTTAATAGGTAGTAGGAGATCTATTTTTTGATACCTTTGCCACGCTTTAAGAGCGACATATGACGAATGCCATAATCACAGCCGTTGGAGGATATGTTCCAGATCAAGTATTAACCAATAGCGATCTAGAAAAGATGATGGATACTAACGATGAGTGGATCACTTCTCGTACAGGTATCAGAGAAAGAAGGGTGATGCCTGATGATCAGGCAGTTACGCAGATAGGAGTAGAGTCTGTCAAGCAGATATTAGCTAAGACTGATCTTGATCCAAGTGACATAGATATGGTCATATGTGCGACTTGTACAGGGGATTATATCTTACCGGATTGCGCTAATAGTATATGCTATCAAATGGGCCTAACGAAGGCATTTGGATACGACATCAATGCGGCTTGTAGCGGCTTTGTATTCGCGCTTTATACAGCTGCTCAATTTATCAAAACTGGGGCATATAAGAGAGTCATAGTCATAGGAGCTGAAAAGCTTACTTCATATATGAACTATAATGACAGGACGACCAGTATCATCTTTGGTGATGGAGGAGGAGGTGTCTTGTTGGAGGCTTCAGAAGAAGAAGGATTAGGCATCATTGATGCTGATCTTGCAGGTGATGGTTCTGGTAAGGACTTTCTGAGGATCAATGCTGGTGGAAGTCTGAACCCGGTTACTGCGGAGCGCATGGCTGCAGAAGAGCAGTTTGTCTCTCAAGACGGCAAACGTATCTTTAAGAGAGCGGTCTCAGGGATGTCTTCATCTATGAAAGCTGTCATGGAGCGTAATAACTTGACAAATGATGACTTGAGATGGGTCGTCCCTCATCAAGCAAACTTGAGAATCATATCTTCCGTCGCATCTCAGTTGGACTTTCCAATGGAGCGTGTGATGGTGAACATCGAGAAGTATGGCAACACATCAGCTGGTACGATCCCATTGTGCCTGTGGGACTTTGAAAGTCAACTGTCTAAGGGAGACGGTGTTATGTTGACCGCTTTTGGAGGAGGCTTTACTTGGGGCTCATTGTTTTTAAGATGGGCATATTAAGGAACTATATTTGGCGAAAGCCTGCTTATAATAATTGATATAACAAACGGTTACAAAGTATAATAAATAGATATGGCTAATACGAGTGAGATCCGCAATGGACTATGTTTAGAACACAATAATGACATCTGGTCAGTTGTAGAGTTTTTGCATGTTAAACCAGGTAAAGGCCCGGCATTCGTTAGAACAAAGCTGAAGAGTCTTACCAGTGGTAAAGTAGTTGATAACACATGGCCTTCAAGTCACAAGATCACTGTCGTAAGAATCGAGCGTAAGGTCTTCCAATATCTCTACAAAGATGATATGGGGTATAACTTCATGGACATGGAGACATTTGATCAGATCAGTCTTGATGAGAAGATATTGGACAATCCGCAGTTTCTTAAGGAGAGTATGGAGATCGATATACTCTATCATGCTGAGAAAGGAATACCCCTGACTACAGAGATGCCACAGTTTGTGACTATGCAGATCACCTATACTGAGCCGGGAGAGCGTGGGAACACAGCTAATAATGTCACAAAACCAGCTACGGTAGAGAGTGGAGCTGAGATAAAAGTTCCTATATTTATCAACGAAGGAGATAGCGTAAAGATCGATACGAAAACGGGATCATATATCGAAAGAGTGAAAGTTTAAGCATGACTAATAAAGAAATAAAAGAGCTACTCAAGCTCGTAAGTGAGTTGGATCTGCGAGAAGTGAATATCAAGAACAAGGAGTTCCAGATCAAGATCAGAACTGACAAGGATCATCCTGCACAGGTTGTAAGTGGAGGTGCGCCAGCGATGGTACAAGCAGCCCCAGTAGTAAGCGCAGCAGCGGCACCAGCAGCACCTGTTGCTCCAGCTGGACAAGAAACCAGCGCTCAAGAAGAAACTAACTATATCGAGATAAAGTCGCCCATGGTAGGTACATTCTACCGTTCTTCTTCTCCGGATAAGCCACCATTTGTGCAAGTTGGAGATACAATCGCTAAAGGAGATGTAGTCTGTATCATCGAAGCTATGAAGCTCTTCAATGAGATCGAAAGTGAAGTCTCAGGTAAGATTGTCAAAGTGCTCGTAGATGATAGCACGCCAAGTGAATATGACCAAGTATTATTTTTAGTAGAACCGTCTTAGAACGACGTTTATCTAAAGTCAACCTATGTTTAAGAAAATCCTGATTGCTAATAGAGGGGAGATAGCCTTGCGCATCATCAGAACGTGCAAGGAGATGGGGATCAAGACAGTCGCTGTATACTCTACAGCTGATAGAGATGGACTGCATGTAAGATTTGCGGATGAGGCGGTTTGTATTGGACCAGCGAGTTCGACAGATTCTTATCTCAATGTGCCCGCTATCATGGCGGCAGTGGAGATCACTAACGCGGATGCTATACATCCAGGTTATGGATTCCTTGCGGAAAATGCCGACTTCGCTGAAATCTGTGAAGAATATAGTATCAAGTTCATAGGTCCATCAGCTCAGATGATCCGGTCGATGGGAGACAAGGTGACTGCTAAAGAAACCATGATCAAGGCAGGTGTGCCAGTGGTCCCTGGTTCTGATGGTCTTGTGAAGAATATCGCTCAAGGCAAAAAGATATCTGGAGAGATTGGGTACCCAGTGATGATCAAAGCCACGGCAGGTGGTGGTGGTAAAGGAATGAGAATTGTTGCCGACGAAGAGGAGTTTGAAGATCAATGGAACAAAGCGCGTAACGAAGCCAAGGCATCTTTTGGCAACGACGCCGTCTATATCGAGAAGTTTGTAGAAGAACCAAGGCATATAGAGATCCAAGTCATAGGAGATCAACATGGCAATGTGATCCATCTATCAGAAAGAGATTGCTCGATACAACGTCGTCATCAGAAGTTGATAGAGGAAGCTCCTTCACCATTCATGACGAAAGAACTACGAAAGAGGATGGGCGAAGCAGCTATAAAGGCTGGGATGAGTATCAAGTATGAAGGTGTAGGAACAGTTGAGTTCTTGGTAGACAAGAACCGTGATTTCTACTTCATGGAGATGAATACGCGAATTCAGGTTGAACATCCCGTTACGGAAGAGGTGATCGATCGAGACTTGATCAAAGAACAGATAAGAGTAGCGGCTGGAGACAAGCTTGGCGGGAAGAACTACTTTCCCAAGTTACACTGTATAGAGTGCCGGATCAATGCTGAAGATCCATACAATGACTTCAGGCCTTCTCCTGGATTAATCAAGCAGTTCCATAGCCCTAAAGGGCATGGTGTAAGAGTGGACACACACGCATATGCTGGCTATACTGTCCCGCCATATTATGACAGTATGATTGCAAAGTTGATCTGTAAGGCAGAGACAAGAGAGGAGTGCATCACTAAGATGCGCAGAGCACTTGGAGAGTTTGTTATAGAAGGAATCAAGACAACTATCCCGTTTCATCTTCAGCTAATGGATAACGAAGACTTCCGCAAAGGAAACTTCAATACAGGTTTCATGAATACTTTTGAATTAGAGTAAAAACGAGGCATATGTTGTCCCCGTTTTTCAAATTATTGCGCTCAGTATGGGATTATAAATCTTATACACTACTCGGTATTCTATTTCATATTCTTACCGCTATTCTGACGGTGATCAGTATCCCGCTGGTCATTCCCTTTTTTCAAATTCTATTTGGGATCAGTCCTTCTAATTATAGTGCGCCTGAAAGTTTATGGGATCTTGAAAATGTACTTAACTATGGGTTTTCAAGATTGATCGCCATGTCCGATCACTTTGTGGCTCTTTGGGTGGTATGTATAGCTGTGATCATTATTTTCTTCTTGAAGAACTTCTGTCGTTTTCTAATTAGTTACTTCATGGTTTATGTGCGCAATGGTTTGCTACGAGATCTAAGAAAGAAGATCTGGAATGGTTATGAAAGACTAAGTCTCACGCAGCGGTATGAAAAAAGACAAGGCTATTTAATGTCCTTGATAACCAACGATCTTTCTGAAGTGGACCATGGTATCCTCAAGGTGTTTGAACTATTGTTTAAGACGCCCTTGGTGATTTTGGGCAGTTTACTTTTTATGATTTGGTTGAGTCCGAAGTTGACATTGATTGCATTTGCTTTGATCATCTTTACTTTGATTGTGATTGGAGGTGTGAGCCATGTGCTAAAGCGAGCATCTGCAGAAGCACAAGAGTCATTATCTGGGATGACCATACTTGTTGATCAATATCTTTCTGCGACCAAGATGATTAGAACCCATCATGCAGATGGTTTCTTTTCAAAAAGATTTGACGAGGAGAATAACCGATACTTTAAGATCTCTAACAAGATCCTAAGAAGACGTGACTTAGCTTCGCCTCTGGCAGAGTTTTTAGGTGTTGCGACAATTGTGGTCTTGTTGTTTTATGGGACTCATGCTGTGTTCAACGATGAAATGGAGCCGACAACTTTCTTTGCTTTCATCTTTGCCTTTTACAATATCATAGATCCTGCAAAGAGCTTTTCACGGGAGTACGCTAACGTCCAAAAAGGTATGGCTGCTTTGGATCGCATCAATAGCTTTCACCAAGAGCTGGCAGAAGATGAGTTGATCTTTAAAGGAGCGCAATTAGCAACGTTTGAAAGAGCTGTTGAACTGGATAGCGTTTCGTTTTCATATGGTTCTAAAGAATCGATACTGGAAAATTTATCTCTGACCTTAGCGAAAGGAGAGAAGGTGGGTATAGTAGGGGATAGTGGTGTAGGCAAGACCACCGTTGTGGATCTGCTACTTGGCTTTTTTGCACCTCAACAGGGAAGAATCACTGTGGATGATGTATCTATCACAGATATGGATGAAGAGTCTTATCGTAGGCTGTTTGGGCTTGTGACACAGCGGCCACAGCTATTCTTTGGAAGTATAGCAGAGAACATCGTCATGGATCTACCTTTAGACCCATCTAAACTTAATAAGATCTGTAGCCTCGTTGGACTCACTCACTCAGCTCTTGAAAATAGAGTTGGAGATCACTCGAGCCAAGTCAGTGGAGGCGAATCCCAGCGTATCAGTTTAGCAAGAGCTTTGTATCGAGATCCAGAAATCTTGATCTTAGATGAGCCAACCTCTCAACTGGATCTTAAGAGCGCTCAACTTATGATTGACCAGATCACTGGGCTTGCGCTGGATAAGACTGTGGTTATGATCACCCATCAAGTAGCTCTGTTGAAGAAGATGGATCGGATCATCTTTATGAAAGATGGTAAGATTATGGATGAAGGACAATATCAGCCCCTTTATGAGCGTAATGATTCCTTTAGGAGCTTAGTAGCAGCGGAATTAACCAAAAATTAAGTAAGCCCTGCTATAAAAGAAGCTCTTGACATCGAAGAATCACTTACTTTTGTTTTGTCCATGAAGCACGTTTTATCTGTCGTATTCTTATTGTTCTTTATCAGCTTAAGTGCTCAGATGGGCCCTTGTTCTTTGGTAGGGGACAATGGAGCCAAAGAGCTCTACTATAAGATAGATGAGATCCCTGATATATTCAGCTTGGGTATAAAAGGGGATAATAACCAATGGCTCTTCTCGGGCCTACAAGCGCCCAGGTCATATACCTACAAACTAAGCGAAGCCTCTACTGGCAAGTATAGTATCCACTTTAAAGATGCTGAGATGGTCCTTAAAGAGCCACTGGGTAGAGAAGTGTACTACATGACTAGGTCAGACAAATGGTACGCAATAGGTGAAGCTTCGCTAAAAGCGGGAAGTATCTTGCCTGAAGTGATACTCTATGATATCCCACTCAATGCTTGCCCTCCTACTAGTAGATCAAAGCCTCGGGTCACAGGCACGAAGTACAAGGTTGACTCTGTAGAATCATCTATTAATCTACGGGAAGTAAAAGACGCTTCAGGGGTTTTGTATTTGCCAGACGATATATACGATGTTGAAAGAATAGAAAAGACGGAGACTTTTACATCAGGAGGCGTTGTAACGACTAAGACATCTTATGTCTTTGTGGATCAACAGACAGGCGACTTTTTGATGGAGGCAGAGACGGATGACGATGGTCAACTCAAAAAAGTGATTTATAAGTCAAAGGAGATGGCAGGGAGTCAAAGAATCAGTGGCGGTGATGGGTCTCTAAGAAGTGACTTCTTATTGTACCCTAATAAAGGGTTTGGTGAGGTAAGGTTAGACTTTAAGAACTTTACAAGAGGTAGATATATGCTCGTTGTCAAAAACATCGTAGGTAAGAAAATCTGGATGAATACGTATGATATCGACGGTGATAACATATTGAAAGAAGATCTTACTTTTTTACCACGAGCTGTATATACATACTCTCTTTTGGATAGTGATCAGAATGTTATTGTAACGCGTCGACTTGCCATTATCAAATCGTGATCACGTGCTCGAGAAAATAGAGCAGCACCTCAATCTTCCTACACCAGTTTCCAATATCACTCATCCTCTTTACGATCAGAAAAGGGTATCGTGCTTTATAAAAAGAGATGATCTCATACACCCTAAGCTCTGCGGCAACAAGTGGCGAAAGCTAAAATACAATTTTGAGCATGCTTTAAGTGAAAGCTACAAAGGTGTCATCACGTTCGGTGGGATGTATTCTAATCATTTAGTTGCTGTAGCAGCAGCAGGTTTTTACGCAGATATACTTACTTGTGGTATCGTTAGGTCTTATAAAGAAGATTCAAATAATCCAACCATACAGACGCTGTTGCAGTTTGGGATGAAATTAGAATATGTGCACCCTGATCATTATAAAAACAAAGAGCAGAGCGGTGTTATAAAGCGTATCATGGGAAGATACAAAGATTACTATGTGATACCAGAAGGTGGGACTAACGAGTTAGGCATCAAAGGAGTAAGTGAACTGATTGAAGAGATTGATGATTTTGATTTTACGCACGTTGTGCTTGGTTTAGGTACAGGTGGGACAATGGCCGGTGTGTTAAAAGGAACTGAGATCTATAAAACTAAGGTGATAGTCATCTCTCCATTCAAGGGGGCGGTTGATAATCTTAAAGGATTTCAATACTTGATTGATGAACACAAAGAAAGATTAGAGATTGTTCCTTCGAGTTTAGATGCTAGATTTGGAGGATACCATCGTGATATAATAGCTTATATAAAAGAGTTTGAGGCGACTCAGAAAATGTCCCTTGACCCTGTCTATACGGTTAAGATGATGATGACTATGGATGATTTAGTTTCTAAAGATTATTTTCCGAAAGGGTCTAAAGTGTTAGTGTTGCACACCGGCGGTCTACAAGGTATTGATGGTTACAACTACCAGTATCGAAAGAAGTTAAGCGACGAGTAAAAACTTGACAAAGTAGCCCAGAGCAATGCCTATATAATTGCCAGTGGCAAGTCCAATCAGTGATACGGCTATACCGCCTAAGATGATAGATCTGTTTTTCAGAGCTTGGGCAACTTGAGGTATGAACACAGGTCCATAGATCGCCGCTGTTGAAGTGATGATAAAGGTGTCTCTATCTATCTTGAACATCTTACAAAGTATCAATTGGACGATAATCGTAATTATAAAAATCAAGGCGACGAACAAGATGTAAGGGCCTCCTTCTTCAAGAAGGCTTCTAAAATCTGACATCATGCCCACAGCCACACCGAACATCAAAAGACAATAATCTCCTATCTCAAAAGATCCTCTAAGCGATCTGATCTTCATATTGAAAGAACACATGATCGCTATTGTGGTCACAAATACAATGATCAGGGTTGCTTCCAGTTTTCCAAAAAAGATGTAAGAGACTAAAACGCCTAATGCAACTATGGCCGTTGTGAGTGCCAATGAAATAAAGATGTCTTTCACCTTCATTAGATCATGTCGGAGATAGCTGATCTCTTCTTCATGTGACTCTGAAGACGTCTTATCAAAAGATCTTAAGAAGAGGCCATACAAACTCTGAGCGAAAGACAGTAAGAACAATAGATGTACTGCTCCCCAAAGTATCTGAGCGCTATTGGTCAGTGTGAACACTTCATCCTCTGCTCCAAGGGCTATACCTACTGCAAACAAGTTAGGCGTTCCGCCAGAATGAATGCCCGCCATCATACCTGCTGGTATCCATACATTGTCAATGTGATCTACAAACAAAAAAGAGACAATAGAAACAGCTATACTTCCAGCAATGACGGCGAAGAGAAAAGCTAATAAGGTTTGTTTTGATTGACTCAGCCACTCCTTGACATTAGAAGAAAACAAGAGTAAAGGAAGGGCATATAGTATCGATACATCTCTATAAAAACTGGTGATGCGCTCATCAACTTCCATCAAGTTGAAGTTGCGGATGATGATACCTGTTGCAAAGCACAGTACAATGGGACTAAGGAATGAGATGAGCTTTACTCGCTCGGCGGACCAAGTAGCCAATGCTGGCACCAAAGTGATCAGAAGGATAAGAATAGCAGAATTAGCCAAAAGATGTAGTCAAGTCTTTGAATTGGCATATATAAGCAATCCTCGGCTATTATTACATGAGCTGGACTCAGAGTTGATAAGAAAATCAGGATATGGAAAGGTGCTATTGGTTTCCTTTGACAAGACGAGTATGTCCGCTATCTTTTTTTTGGACAGGGGGAGCTTGACCTTTTTCCTCTTTGTATCGACCTAAGTAGGACGACCAAGAAATCTTCTGGTGTAAGTCCTCAGCGAAGTAGTGAATAATAGGGTCAAATGTCTCAGCATCTAAAAAACCAGGAAGTGCTTGAATGACATTGCGCTCTTCATCCATGAAAACAACTGTAGGGTAACTTAGCTTGCCATTGGTAAGCATTGCAGCCATCTCATGATATCCGCGTCTACCGCTTTTCACAAACTTGTATATCTGTTCTCTGAAGTTGATGTCGCCTTTTTGCTCAGCGTCAAATTTGATCGCTATATAATTCTCGTTGACATAAGCAGCAATATCAGGATTTTGAAAAGTCGCCTTGTCCATACGCTTACACCATCCACACCAATCTGTGTAAAGGTCAACTATGAACTTCTTAGGTTTTTCCTCTGCCTTTGTCATGCCTTCTTCCCAAGTATACCAGTTGATGATGTCTTGGCCAGAGATGGCGGTAGTAGTGATCAAGAATATGCTAAGGGCTATGTATTTCAACATTCTTTCTTTTAACACAACGAAAATACATATTACATTCTATATAAACCAAGTAATGGGCCGTGGTTAAGGCTTATTTAGGACTTCCTTAACCTCTGTCAGATTAAGAATGTTTTGTTATTTAAGTTGCTGATAATAAAGATGTTATCGCCGGATACATTCATTTCGCCCTTTATTTTGCCACTTAAGTTAGGGGCTTTTATCCCTTCGCCAATAATCTTATCGGTCTGGATGATGCGAGCTTCGTGCCATAGTTGCTCTTTTATACAATGAGATAATAGCTTTTTTCCGCCCTCTACCATCAGCTTTGCATACCCTAATTGGTGTATTGATTTCAGTATATGAGATATGCTCCAGTCCTCTTCTGGCAAATGATGAATAGAGACACATTTGCCTTGAGCGCGATAATCTTCATGAGTGGTATAAACCAATGTCTCGTGGTCATCTGACAATACATGATGAGTCTTAGGGATCTTTTGATAACGGTCCAAGACGACGCGCACTGGCGATCGTCCATGCCCGCGGCGATTGGTCAGTTTGGGGTTGTCAAGGATCGCCGTGTTTGTACCAATCATGATCGCATCGATCTCCTCTCTCCAACGATGAACCAATAGCTTGGACTGTTCATTGCTAAGCCATACTTGCTCATCGGGTTTGCCGATGTACCGATCTTTACTTTGTGCCCACTTAAGGATGATGAAAGGAAGCCCCAACTTTTGATGAACAAAGAATGACTCTATAAGACTTTTGCCAGCTGCTTCCAAAAGGCCAACATGCACGTCGATGCCGTGGTCTTTTAACTTCTGTATACTTTTTCCACTGGTCTTAGGATTAGGATCTTTAACGCTGATCGTCACTGCGGCGATCTTGGCCTTAATGATGGCATCAACACAAGGAGGTGTTTTGCCTTCATGGTAGCAGGGTTCCAGCGAGACATATATATGACTTCCATCTATAAGGGCAGTATGCTCTGGAGAGACAGATCTTAGTGCTTCAATCTCCGCATGTGGTCCTCCATATTTCTGATGATATCCCTCTCCGATGATCTGGCCATCTTTTACAATGATCGAACCTACTTGTGGGTTTGTTTTTACATGATAGCTACCAAGAGATGCCAGGTGAAAGCACCGCCTCATCCTGCGTTCATCATCCTTGCTGAAGTCCATGATTATATGAGTGCGGCTAGTTTTTCTACTACGTAGTCCATCTCCTCTTTGGTATTATGATGCGATATAGACAGACGCACTGTCTTTCTATTCTTTGGAGCGTCAATCGCCGCTAATACATGTGAGTCGTGCTCGACACCGGAGCTACACGCACTTCCTGCTGATGCGCAGATACCATGTATATCAAGATTGAAGACGATCAGATCGGATTTATCAGACTTAGGGATACACAAGCTCAAGATGTTACTGAGGTAGTTTTGTTCTTGATTGCCATTAAAGTGTATATCCAGGCCTTGTTCGGCAACTTTGCTTTTAAAGTACTGTCTTAAGCCTTCTACCTTATCGAGGTGCATCTTACGATTTTCAACGAGCCAATCTAACGCTTCCGCAAATCCTGCGATACCATATACATTCTCGGTGCCACTTCTCATTTTGCGCTCTTGGCCGCCTCCTTTGATGAATGCCTCGATCATGTTTTCGTTATTGATATACATGATGCCGATACCTTTTGGTCCGTATATCTTATGGCCTGACGCCGAAAGAAAGCTAACCTTTGTCTTGGATAGATCTATAGGATACTTGCCTACAGATTGTACTGCATCTGTATGAAGTAAGGCTTCATGCTTTACGCAAATACCACTTACACGTTCAAGATCGAGCATCGTGCCTATCTCATTGTTACCATGCATCAATGAGACCAAGGTTTTCTTGGTCTTATCTTGAAGCTTTTGATCCAACTCATCCAGATTGATATTACCCTGACCGTCTACGCTCAGATAATCTACTTCTATGTCAAACATTGACTCAGCACTCTTTAAGCTATTGAGCACGCATGGGTGCTCAGTTGGACTACTGATGATGCGCTTGACACCAAGATCACGTACAGAACAATGGATGATCATGTTGTTAGACTCCGTTGCACTGGAAGTGAAAAATATCTCGCCAGTGGAAGCTTGCAGATGTTCAGCAACTCTCTTGCGTGCATCTTCTATAATAGTGCGGGCTTTACGGCCTGCTTGATGTATAGATGATGGGTTGCCATGTGTGTCTTTCATGACTCTAGTCATGGTCTCTAAGACCTCAGGTTGCATGGGCGTTGTCGCTGCGTTATCTAAGTATACTTTCATAATAGTTGCCGAAGGTAAATCATATCTCGGTAAGAATTAAATGGAAATAAAATTAATTAACTTCATTAACTAATTTTGTATTGAGGCACAATAATGAGGTACTCATTGGATGGCTTATTCTATGCAAATCAAAATATTAAAGCCAATTTCTTCTGTGCCCCTATGCTCATCTATCGTGCTTATTGAATACCTTAACAATGTTTCCCAAAAGCATACTTCATGAAATATCGCTGGCTAAAATATTTCTTTCTATTTCTATTGGTCGTCATTTTAGCCGGCGGAGGTTATGTCTACAACTATGCTATGTCTCTCTTAGCGCCAAGGCCATCTATGCTAGACTCGCCAACTACTTTTATCGGCTTTAATCATATTGGGATTTCAGTGTTGGATCTTGATGGCATGGTTGATTTCTATCAGAATGCTACTGACTATCAAGTTGTTAAAAGATACAAAGTTGAAAACGACTATGCTGCTAACAAACTGTTCGATCATGACTCTATGGTTTATGAGATGGCTATTTTAAAAGGCCCTAATATGTTGTTGGAGCTAACAGAATTTGCGGATCAACCTGACTCAATTAGTACCCATATGCCTTTCTATGGTCCAGGGATGACGCACACATGTTACCAAGGTCCAATAGACAAACCTGTCTACCAAAAGTTTAAGAATGCAGGAGCAGATATCATCAGTCGAGGAGTGGGTCCAGTTGAAGTGAGTAGTGCGAGAGTATCTTATGCCTATGCTTATGATCCAGAAGGCAACATGATGGAGTTGGAACACATGCCTGGCCTTTTAGTGAGCATGGCTGTTGGGAAAAAGTGGGCCGATGAACATCCAATGTGGATGACACAAGTGGCCTTGATCAGTCCAGATATAAAACAACTCGTAGATTATTATAAAGAGGTATTGGAGATTGATCCTTATCGAGTGAACAGTTATGGCCCCAGCCCTTTGATAGATGCTGTGGTTGATTTTGATAGCGTAAGATTTGAAGGAGCGTGGTTTGGTATGGACACGCAAGGAAAGAAGTTGGAGATGATGCAGTACACTTTGCCAGTGACGCAAGAGCGATCTACACAAAGACGATTAACAGATTTGGGTTATTCATTTTCATTTGAAGTAGAAGATATCCAAAAAGAATATGAGCGACTTAAAAACAAAGGAGTAGTCTTTGTCAGTGAACCACAGAAGATGCAAGATTTTTGGATGTTATATGCTCAAGACCCTGATGGCAATGTTTTTTCCTTGCGACAAATTATAGATTCGTCCTCTCCTTTGTCATTAAAGAATATGTAAACTATGTGGAAGAAAGTCTTACGTGGTCTTTTCACTCTTTTGATAATTGGAGCACTCTTTTTGTGGTTTCTATGGACAAGATTGACCTTAGGATCAACAGAGCAGATAACTGCAAATGTGGCAACTCAAGAGCTCTTTGAAACTAGATGTGCGATCTGTCACGGTAGTGCAGTAACTGAAGCACCGAGCATAGCAGCTCTAAAGTTGTTACCTCAAGATCAGATAGTAGCAGCGCTAAAGACTGGAGTGATGAAGAATCAAGCCATCACACTCACAGACGAGCAACATAAAGCATTAGCTGCTTTTATCTCCGAAGTAGATAGTGAAGCAATTGCAGAGAACGCAGTGCAGAAGGGATTATGCTCAGACGAAGTAGGAGAATCTGGTTTGTCTGGTTATCCCAGAGTTGATAGTTGGGGCATGGGATTGGGAAATCAGAGATATTATAATCACCAAGATCTTAAGTTGAATGCAGATAATGTTTCTAATTTAAAACTCGACTGGGTCTTTGCATTTCCTAATTCTTCACGTGCACGAGTACAGCCAACCATAGCAGGAAACACTCTTTTTACAGCAAGCCAGACAGGGACTATTTATGCTTTGGATAGACACACGGGTTGCACAAGATGGACTTATCAAGCGAACTCGGAAGTGCGTAGTGCATTGGTAATAGGAAGAGACTCGACTGGCAAAGCTAATCGACTATACTTCGGTGATTTCTTTGCTCATGTTTATGCGATAGATTTAGATAGTCAGAAGCTACTTTGGAAAAAGAAGATCGACGATCATGACAATGCTACCATCACAGGAACACTCAGTTTATACAAAGACAGATTATACATACCAGTCTCTTCTACAGAAGTAGCTTCCGCAGCAGATGAGAATTATAGTTGCTGTTCGTTTAGAGGATCGATGGTTGCACTTGACGTAAATGATGGCACCAAGATATGGAAGTCGTACACCATAGATGATGTGCCTACTCAGACTGGTGTCAACTCAGAAGGAGTACCTATCATTGGTCCATCAGGTGCGCCCATATGGACAGCAGTTACGATAGATACAGCACGTGGTTGTTTGTACATAGGTAGTGGGGAAAATTATACACAACCTGCAACCAATACAAGCGATGCGATTATCTCTTTTGATTTGGCCACAGGCCAGAAAAGATGGATACGACAGACGATGCCCAAAGACGTTTGGAATGCCGCTTGTGTAACGCTCACAAGCAGGGCCAACTGTCCAGAGAATAATGGTCCAGATGCTGACTTTGGAGCACCACCTATATTGGTAAACTATAATGGCACAGATATTCTATTAGCAGGGCAAAAGTCTGGTCATGTTTATGCCTTAGATCCAGAAGATGATGGACGGATCTTATGGACGCAACTTGTCGGACGAGGCGGTTTTATGGGAGGAATACACTGGGGCATGGCAACTGATGGCAAGACTCTCTATGTACCGATCAATGACCGTGGTCTCTACGATTTGAATCCCGATAAACCCAAATCACCTGGATTGCATGCTGTGGATATCAGTGATGGTTCGATTCTTTGGTCGACCATTGAAGAAGATAGATGTGGCACATTTGAGTTACGAGGATGTGGCCCTGGACTTTCTGCTGCCATCACTTTAACACCAGAAGTCGTCTTTGGTGGCACGCTCGATGGATGGATGAAAGCGTATGCAAAAGAAGACGGAAAAGAGCTGTGGGCTTTTGACACAAAGCGGGATTATGAAGCCGTGAACGGAGTCAGAGCTTTTGGAGGGGCCATCGATTCTGATGGTCCAGTTATAGTGGAAAACCAATTGTTTGTCTCTTCTGGCTATGCAAAGTTTGCTGAGAAAGAGGGGAACGTTGTTTTAGCATTTTCAATAAAGTAATACGAAAAATTATATATGAACTTTTTTAATTTAGAAGGTAAAGTAGCATTAATCACCGGCGGTAATGGTGGCATAGGATTGGCTTACGCCAAAGGCCTAGTGAAAGCAGGAGCAAAGGTTGCGCTTTGGGGCAGAAGTACAGAGAAGAACAAAGCTGCCAAAGAAGTAATCCAATCCTTAGGAGGTGAAGCTGAAAGCTTTGAATGTGATGTAACGGATCGGGCTCAAGTCGATACAGCCTTTGAAGAAACAATAAAGCACTTTGGCGCAGTAGATATTTGCTTTGCCAATGCTGGTGTTGCTGGCCCATCAGGCATGCTTCATAAACTTGATATGGCGGCTTGGAATAAGATGATAGACCTCAACCTGAATAGTGTCGTCTATACTTATCAGAAAGTGATCGCTCAATTATTAGAACGCGGAGCTCCAGGAAAGTTGATCGTTACTTCTTCGATAGCTGGGCTTGTCGGTACGGGTCATGCTGCTGGATATGGTACGACAAAGGCAGCTGTGTTGGGCTTAACGAGAGCTTTGGCAATTGAATTGGGTAGAAACAATATACAGGTAAACGCCGTACTACCTGGTTACGTTGGTACAGACATGACAGCGAATGCTCCCAAAGCTTTTATAGAAGGGGTGAAACGACGTTCTTGTTCTGGCCAATTAGGAAGTCTCGACCAAATGGAAGGTGTGGCTGTATTTTTAGCTTCGGCTGCAAGTGATTATATCACAGGGCAGAATATTGTCATGGATGGTGGACATACAGTGTTTCCTTATTAATGATTGAGTCTGTTTTTATAATTATAATTATAGAATGGAGTGACAGTCAGGAATAGAAAAAGAGTCATTACAGCGCTAATGGTTATAGTTGTATTGGTGGTTATTGTGCCGACTATTCTTTATATCTCCGCTATTGATCATTCTAAAAGTTACTCAGCAAGCGTAGACGCGCTCGTTACTTATGATGGTACTCAAAAGAATGGTGTTTATAAACTCAATACCAATAATCTCACTTTTAAGACTCGTATCAATGGCCTTGAAAACAATGGAGACAATGTGATATTGCTTCATGGGTTTCCTCAGACATCAAGTATCTGGGAGCCTGCCATGAAAGTGGCCAAGCAAGATGGCTACAGACTCATGGCCTATGACCAGAGAGGGTATAGTCCAGGAGCAAGGCCTAAGGGGAAAGAATATTATGATATTGACTTTTTGGTTGAAGATTTATTCGCGATGGCTGATGAGTTGGGGTTTGAAACTTTTCATTTGGTAGGCCATGACTGGGGTGCATCTGTCGGCTGGAAAGCGGTGATGGATCAACCAGATCGCATCTTGTCATGGACGGCACTTTCTATACCTCATACTGGTGTTTTTATAGATGCTTTTCAAAATCATCCAGAGCAGCAAAAAAGAAGCAGCTATATCTCTCGACTTCAAAAGCCTCTTTTACCAGAGCTTCTATTTGTCTTGAACAAAGAGAAGATGATGAAGAATGTAGAGGGCATCTGGAGAGATCAAGAGATTGAAGAGATTGGCGCTCTCTTAGGAGAACATGGTGCGCTAACGGCTGTGCTCAATTGGTATCGCGCTGCTGATTTGCTCAATGAAAATACTGACAGATTCAACAAAGAAATCTCAGTCCCAACATTGTATATCTGGGGAAATCAAGATCAAGTAGTTGCTCCTGACATAATCCCAAAACAAAAGAAGTTGATAAATGCTTTTTATAAAGAAGTTGAGTTGGATGCGGGACATTCATTGATCCAAGAGCAAAGAGATACAGTTATATCGTTGATGTTGGATCATTGGCTTGATTGTGCAGGGCCCATTGAGTAAAGAGTTAATCCTACACTATTGATGAGTTCTCTTCTTTTTGTTACATTAGACAATATGAAGGACTATCCATATGTAGAACACTTAGGTGGCGACAAGTTTAAAGTTTTTGGAAAGGAAACTAACCAAAAACCAAAAACCAAAAATCGCGCTTTCATCACTTTCATTGATTCTATTGCCTTTGTTTCTTGCTTTTGACTTTTTAGAGAGTGGTGATTATGAAGTCATTGGAACTGTAGTAAAGTTGTCACTTGGGTTTGCGATGATCTATTCTTTTATAAAGGATTATCGCTTTTGGAGAGATTTTAACCCTGAGCCAACTTCATAGTCCATTACAATTATGTCTTCTGTTAACTTCTAATGAGACGTGCCATTTCTAATTAGAATCACTTGACCTTGGCCACCATCCGTCAAGATATACAATTTGCCATCTGGACTTTGTACAGCTTTCCTGGTCCGGTGTCGATCATTTATAAATAACTCTTCAACACTGATGATGGTTTGATCTTCGATAACAAGGCGCCAGAGGTTGCCTCGTGATAATCCAGGGACAATAAGATTGTTTTTCCAAGTTGGAAAGTCTGTTCCTGTGTAAAAGGTCAAACCAGTAGGTGCAATCGTTTTATGCCAGAACCAAGAGGGGACTTTAAATGCTCGGTCCAAATCTGGTGGATCGTAGCCTTTGTATCTATAACTGCCGCTTGTTTTAATTGGCCACCCATAGTTGGCTCCAGCCTCCAGGATGTTAATCTCGTCTCCTTGCATCGTACCATGTTCTGAAAACCAGATATTACCATTTCGTGGATCTACAGTGAGCCCTTGAGATGCTCGTATACCTAAAGCGTATAATCCCGGAGTACTTTCTGCTCCAAAGTCTGGATTGTCATTAGGGATGCTGCCATCAGGATTGATCCTATATATTTTCCCTCGTGAGTCAGAAAGATCTTGAGCGATCGGCATCACAGGTTGAAGTGCTTCACCAAAGAGTCTTTCACCTTGAGTAATATAAAGCTTTCCATCAGGTCCAAATGTAAGTCCACCACCAAAGTGAAAAAGACCTGTTACATATGGAAGAGAAGTAAGTAGGTCTTGAACATCAACTAATGTGTTGTTTTCTAATCTTGCTCTGATAACCTTGGATGCGAACTTGTCTGCTCGCTGCGATGCATAAGAGATATATACCCAGTGGTTTTGATCAAAGTCTGGATCAATGACTACATCCATGATGCCTGCGTTGTATTTGCCTTTATAACCTTCAGCATCTCCAGGGTAGGTGCCGAGTGGATACTGGGATGCATATATAACTATAGAGTCAGCTAAGTCTTCTGGGAAACCACTTATAGCGGTTCGCTCTTTTGTGTCAAAGTTAAGGCGTAGTAAGTCTCCGTCCTTTTCTGCAAGAAGTGCTTCATTGTCAGAGATGAAGGTCATGCTCCAGGGACTTCTCAAGTTGTCGAAGACTACCTCCTTTACAGGGTTGATGGCCAATCGAGCAGTTGGCTTTTCTTTAGTCTGGCATGACATTAAGACTACCAAAAGTAGCAAGGCCGCTAAGGCTGATCTATAGATTCTCATAGACTTAATTACTCTTTTGAAACGCTAGTTGATATCTTATCCACGATATACCATCTTCCATGGACCTTCATTATATTGAAGTAGTCTGTATAGAGCCGTTGTGGTGTTTCTATCTCACATTTAGCGGAAGCGATAGGACCTGTTATGTTGATATCAACGATACGCCCGCCAGAATTCTCTCTCCTTGGTCGCGGTTTGAAAAAGCCTAAGTAAGTCGCTCTATCATAGACTATAACTGCATCGTCTTTGATGTTTTTTAGCTTGCAAGTACTATGCATCGCATAACCAAGCTTGGTGGTGTCTCCAGTCATCCAGCCTTCAAAATATTGTCCAATGGTCTCGCGGATACCTTCATTTTCATCAGTGCTGGTTTGCCCTTGAAGAAAGGTCAAAGGCATCATCGTAGTTGCTAAGAAAAGAAATATCGTTACTCTCATATGTGAAGTTTAGAATTAAAGGATGACCAACTGTCTCAACAAACTTCATCTAAAAATCTCTTATATCCTTGGATATAGTGGTTGATTCAGTTCTGTTTTATAAATCCGAACCTATATTTTATGATAAGTACCACTAAGCCTTGTTAAAGAGTTGAAATCAGTAGAATTAAAACACACTGGTTGTCGCCAGAGAAAAAAGTGTCACAGAGGGGCGGCATATACTTAGTTATTGAAGTAAGAAAGAGTCAGTATCTTACTGACATCTATGAAGACTATACTTTTTCTTCTTGCACTAACATTAGCTCTTTACTCCTGCACCCAACCTAAAGAGTACAACGTCCTCTTCATCATCTCAGATGATTTGACCGCCACCGCGATTTCATCTTATGGCAACAAGACTTGCCAGACGCCCAATATCGATAAGCTCGCAGCAGAAGGTGTTCGTTATACGAAGGCATACTGTCAGTATCCTGTTTGTGGGCCATCGAGAGCTTCGTTTATGAGTGGATATTATCCGAACGCCACAAGGACTTTTGGATATGTAAGTGGTCGAGAGAATATTGGTGATCGTCAGACTTGGTCTCAGTTATTTAAAGACAATGGATACTATACTGCTCGAGTCAGCAAGATCTATCATATGGGTATCCCAATCGATATCGAGAAGGGTAGTGATGGCAAAGATGACCTGGCTTCATGGGATGAAAAGTATAATTGTAAAGCACCAGAATGGCAGACAGCAGGTGATGCAGAATTGGTGCAAGGTAATCCTGATGGAACCATAGAGCGTAAAGGTGGCAATGTGATGACTATAGTCAAGGCAGATGGAGATGATCTGGTCCATGCAGATGGTCAAGCGGCAGAGAAGGCCAGTGAGTTAATTAGAAAACACAAAGATGAGCAGTTCTTCTTGGCGGTTGGTATGGTGCGACCTCACGTGCCCTTCGTTGCACCGAGATCTTACTTTGATCCGTATCCATTTATGGATGTGGTGTTGCCTAATAAGATCGAAGGAGATTGGGATGATATCCCTGAGCGAGGCATCAATTATGTCACTTCCGTAAATGGTCAAATGAGTATAGAACAGCAACAAAAAGCAGTGGCGGCTTACTACGCATCTGTATCATTTATGGATGCACAAGTTGGAAAAGTGCTGCAAACACTCAAGGACGAAGGGCTTGAAGATGAAACGATCGTCATCTTTACTTCTGATCATGGCTTTCATCTTGGAGAGCATGACTTTTGGATGAAGGTCAGTTTGCATGAAGAGTCTGCTAGAGTGCCGCTAATTATAAAAATGCCAGACAAACAGCCTGCAGTTTGCAGCTCTTTTGTAGAGTTGATAGATCTCTACCCAACGGTTGCATCGTTAGCGGGATTAGAATATTCTGAGCACTTGCAAGGCGAAGACATATCCATGACTCTTGACGATTCTAATCATGAAGTTCGTGATATGGCTTTCAGTGTGTCGCAAGGAGGGAAGACATTCTTGCTGAGATCAGATGACTGGGCGTACATACAATATGATGAAGACGCTGGGGCGGGTATGGAGTTGTTTGATATGAACAATGATTCAGGACAGTATACCAACTTGGCTCATTTGCCTGAGTACGCCGAGGTTGTTAGTGAAATGAAGAGTAGGTTGGAAGAGAAGTTGGAAGAAGTGAGAGACAATGATTTGGGAGTTCGGTATTGACAGCTGAGTTTTCAGTTAGGTTAATTCTAATTTTTAGGAAGACCTAACTCTGTATAGGCTAATGACATGATTGGTTACAGGGTTTATTGCACTTGGCTTCGACTCCGCTCTGCCGGCATTCCATAGGCAGAATAATATATACTTCATTTGCATTCCTTGCTTTCTCATAACCAAAAGTTAACGCTACAATATTTCCGAAAGGATATACACCTGATGCAGCCATAATAATTTAGCTTTAGCAGCTAAACTTTATAACATGCAACCAGCACAATTAAGATCTCTGCTTGTCCTTTTGATGATGCCCATCGCGCTTTGTTTTACGCACGCACAAGGCTTCGAAGGATACTATCAATTTCCAGATGTACATGACGAGCGAGTAGTCTTTTGTGCAGAAGGAGATCTGTGGACGGTAGCGCTGTCAGGTGGACTTGCCCAGAGACTCACTACACATGCTGAGGAAGAGCTTTATCCAAGGTTTTCTCCCGACGGGACCGAGATACTTTTCTCTGCAAGTTATGAGGGTCCAATAGAGTTGTATACGATCCCGGTTAATGGTGGACTGACCCAACGATGGACATATGAGCGAGATGCTTCTTTGGCCAATGCATGGACAACTAACAACGAACTGGTATACGCTACAAGAGCGTACAATAAGAAGCCTGACAACAGGTTGGTTAAGATCAATGTTGATACTAAGAGTAAGACACATATCCCACTGGATCAAGCCAGTGAGGCCAGCTTTAGTGATGATGGAAGGACGTTGTACTTTGTACGCCCAGCTTACCATCGCAATGTCACCAAGAGATATAAGGGAGGAACGGCAAGACAGATCTGGCAGTTTACAGATGGTAACTCAGAAGCGATAAAGCTGACTAAAGACTACGAAGGAGAGAGTCATCATCCGATGTACGCTAATGGTCGTATATATTTTATCTCAGACAGAGATGGTATGATGAATATCTGGTCTATGGCACCTGATGGAGGTGGAGTCGTGCAGCATACAGAGCATACGGAGTTTGATGTGCGATACGCTAATGTTGCAGATGGTGTCATTGTTTATCAGATGGGTGCGGACTTATGGCGGTACAACATCTCTGATGACATTTCCAGTAAGATCAATATCACCTTGGCTACGGACCTTGCGCAGTTATCAGAGAAGTGGGATGAGAACCCGAGCCGCTATATCACTTCTGTAAATCCAAGTCCAGATGGAGATCGGATTGCTATTACTGCGCGTGGTCGAGTATTTGTGGTACCCGTAAAAGGTGGCCGCTCTATCTCTTATACTGGTAAGGCTGATGTTAGGTATCGTGATGCAAGATTTTCCCATGACGGCAATCGTGTGCTGGCACTCTCTGATGAAAGTGGAGAATTTGAATTTGTCAGTATGCCAGCTAATGGCGTTGGTGATCACAAGCAGATCTCTAGTGATGGCTCACTACTTCGTTATGAAGGTATTCCTTCACCAGACGGGAAATGGTTGGCATACGATGATTTAGAAAGTAACATGTATGTGCTTGATGTTGCCACTGGTGTCAGCACTAGGATTTCAAAAAACCAAGAACGCATACAAGATTTTCGATGGTCTCCAGATAGTAAGTGGTTGGCATATGTACAAGCTGCTGCTAACACGATGGCCCAGATTATAATTTATAATGTTGATGATACTCAGTCATTTGATTTGACAACCGATCGTGCTAATAGTTTTAACCCAAGATGGAGCCCTGACGGTAAGTTTATCTACTTTATATCTGATCGAAGCTTTACTTCACTTGTAGGAAGTCCTTGGGGAACAAGACAACCTGAACCATACTTTGATGCAAGTGAAAAGATCTACCACATCGCTCTTCAGAAGAATGTTCGATCACCTTTCAGACCTGAAGATGAACTCTACGATAAGGCTGCTCAAGATAAGAAGAATGATAAAAAGGATGATAAGGATAAAAAGGACAAAGATGAAAAGAAGGACGATAATGGTATCAAAGTAACCATTGATAAAGATGGTATACAACAAAGGATCACACCAGTGCCAGTTGCCGCAGGTAATTATAGAAACCTTGCTGTCAATGGCAAGGCCATCTATGTGATGTCAGCAGAGACAGGTGTTGGAGCGAAGAGTCATCTTAAGGTCATAAAAATTGGAAACCAGAAAGTGGAAGCCAAGATGATGGCGTCTGGTGTTAGCTTCTTCAGTATGACGCAAGACGGTAAGAAGTTAATGATTAGAAAAGGCTCTTCTTACTATATGCCGGATGCAGGAACCGGTAAGATCGGTGACTTGAGTGATGCGAAAATTAACTTAAGCGGCTGGAAGTTTTCTATAGATCCTAAAGAGGACTGGAAGCAAATCTTTACGGACGCGTGGCGTATGGAGCGGGACTACTTCTATGATAAGAATATGCATGGCGTTGATTGGAAAGGGATGCATGACAAATACTTACCACTTGTAGATCGCGTTACAACACGTATAGAGCTTTCTGACTTGATTGGAAGATTTGTTGGAGAACTATCTGCACTTCATACAAGTGTGAGAGGTGGTGATGTCCGCAGTGATAACAAGAATATCATCGTTGCGAGTCTTGGTGGTGTCTTTAGTCGTGACGAAGCTATGGGTGGCTATAAGATAGACTACATCTATAAGACAGATCCTGATTATCCAGAACAGCGCTCACCACTTGATGATCCTTATCTTGATATAAGAGAAGGAGATGTGATCACTTCCGTAAATGGTGTCAGTAGTTTATCCTCAATGGATATAGGAGAACTCATCCGCAACGAATCTGGAAAACAAGTGCGTCTTGCTTTAAAAAGACAGGCCACTACTTATGAAGCTATTGTAACGCCAATAGCTAGTGATTATAATCTTAGATACAGTGATTGGGAATATGGCAATAGACTATATGTCGACGAGCAGTCAGACGAAGATATCGGTTATCTGCATCTAAGAGCGATGGGTAGAAATGACATCAGCCAGTTCTACCGAGAGTTCTATCCAGTGTTTAATCGTAAAGGGTTGATCGTGGATGTTCGTTATAATTTTGGAGGCAACATAGATAGCTTCATATTGGAGAAACTACTTAGAAAAGCATGGATGTATTGGAAGAGTAGATCAGGAGAGCCTTATTGGAATATGCCTTACTCATTTAGAGGACACATCGTGGTTCTTGTCAATGAGAATACCTACAGTGATGGAGAAGCTTTCGCAGATGGATTTAGAAGATTGGGTATGGGCGTTACTATTGGTATGAGGACTTGGGGTGGAGAGATCTGGCTCAACAGTGCCAATCGCTTAAGCGATGGTGGTCTTGCAAGAGCACCAATGAATGGCGTCTACGCAGATGGAGAATGGTTGATCGAAGGACGAGGGTTTGAGCCAGATATAGAACTGGACAATCTGCCTCATGCTACCTTCAATGGCCAAGATGCGCAGTTGGATCGAGCTATAGAGCATCTAAAGATGAAGATTAAAGAAGATCCAAGAGATGTGCCAGATCCACCTGCTTACCCTGACAAGTCTTTTAAGAATAATAGACCTAAGTAGAAAGTACAGATTTATAATTTGACTTGACGCTTTAGGCTTTTCATTGTCTTATGCAGTTTATCAAAGAGTGAGTCGATCTCCTCTTCGTTATAAGTAGCAAATCCTAAGCGGATGGCATTGTGCCCATTGTTGTTGAGGTCATAGCGCTGCCATTCGCCAATCTCAAGTTTGTGGTTGCGTGCTATTGTAGCGACCTGATCCCACGTGTATGGCCTTTTAAGCCGCAACCAAAAAGCCATGCCTCCTGCAGGTATGTCAAATTCGAAAAATTCTTTCAACTCATTAAGCTGATTCACAAACAAGTCTCGTCGCTTCCTGTAGACCTTAAGGGTTTTGTTGATGTGTCGGTTCAGACTTCCTGATTGAATAAACCTGGCGAATGTTAATTCTAATAATGGATCTCCTTGACGATCTATATATCTCCTTAGATTAGCAGCTTCGGTTACAAAATCCTTGGCAGCGATCATATATCCGACTCTGAATGTTGGGGCGACCGTCTTGCATAGAGAACCGATGTAGATAACCTGTCCATGGATGTCATGACTCATCAAGGGTAGGATAGGGGCCTGATTATAATGGAAGTCATAATCGTAGTCATCTTCTATTATTGCAAACTTGTATTCTTGGGCAAGGTTGAGCAAGTGAAGTCTTCGCTCTGCCGACATTGTTTTTGTTGTTGGGTGATGATGATGAGACGTTACGTAAATCGCCTTTACTTTTTTCTTTTTGCAAATTAGTTCGACTGCTTTCGTGTCAATACCATGATCATCAACGGGTATCCTGAGTATCTTCGCATCAGCATTTACGAAAGTGTAATCCGCAGAGATATAGTTAGTGGTGCCTGCGATTATGATGTCACCAGACTTGACCAAAAGCTGTGATGCCAAGTAGATGCCATGTTGGCTACCTCGGGTGATCAATATGTTATCTAATGTGAGCTTAATGCCACGTGTCTCATTGAGGTATGTGACAAGGACTTTTCTAAGTTCTAAACTGCCCAATGTGGATCCATAGCCTAAATGTCTCGGTACCAATCTGGAGTTACAAACGCTCTTATAGATCTGAGCAATCTCCTTGATGGGTGTGAGCCGCACATCTGTGACGCCATCATTTACATAAGTGATACCTGCTTTGCGATCAGACAACCTTCTATTGGACTGATCTTTTTTGTAAAATGAGAAACCTGTCTTGCTGGGTATAGACTTATGATTCTGCTCTAAGGCTCTTGGCTTTAATAGCGGAAGCTCGGCATGAACATAGGTGCCTTTCTTAGGTATACTCACCAACCAACCTTGTATGAGTAGCTCATCATAGCAAGCAACAATGGTCTTGCGATGGAGGCCTATCAAGTCTGCCATGATTCTGCTGCTGGGTAGCTTGGCGTTGGGTAGTAAGATACCGCTCTTCATTAGTTCGATAAGCTGGTTGGCCAACTGTAGATAAACGGCTTGTTGTCTCTTCTTGTCTATGCTGATGATGGACTTGTAAGGTATCACTGGACTACTTAATATGTTTATTCTGGTCGATGTAGACGATCCATAAAGTTATTATTTTAGCATAAACAAGTAGAAAGTTATGTCGTCTTATACAAAGCAAAAGCTCAATAAAGTAGTACGTGGCTCTAAGCGAGCTACTTATAATAAGGAGGCGATCAACCAGATACTAGATGCAGGATTCATCGGTTTTGTGAGCTATGTCTACGAAGGGACAGCGATCTCTATACCGATGGCCTACAGCAGAATCGGTGATAAGGTATACTTGCATGGCTCTTTGAAAAACCGGATGTTGCTTGCTGCAATAGAGGCTGAGAGAATGAGTATGACGGTGATGCATCTGGATGCGTTGGTCTTAGCGAGATCTGGCTTACATCACTCTGTCAACTACAGGTCCGCGACTTTGTTTGGTAGCTTGGTGAAAATAGAAGAAAGAGAAAAGAAAGTTGAGATCTTAAAATCAATCATCAATTACATGGTGCCAGATCGTTGGGATAGCTTAAGGCCGATCAACGAAAAAGAAATCAAAAGTACACTTGTGGTGGAGATGAGCATAGAAAGCGCATCTGCCAAAATCCGGGATGTTGGTGTTCAAGATGAAAAAGAAGATTATGATACGGATGTTTGGGCGGGACTTGTACCTATACGACAAGTCGTTGGTGATGCGATAAGAGATGAGATGATGCCTGACCATATAAAGACGCCAGAGCACATAATTAACTATGTAAACAATAATAAAAATTAGGTTGTCAAGATGTTAGAAATCAGACCAAGTTGTGAGCATTGTGATAAAGCACTTCCTGTGGATAGTAAGGAAGCTATGATCTGCAATTTTGAATGTACGTTTTGCAAATCATGTGTAGAAGAGTTACTTCAGAACGTATGTCCTAATTGTGGAGGAGGTTTTGAAAAACGG
>CALIHL010000182.1 GCA_938022935.1 uncultured Saprospiraceae bacterium | reverse complement strand
AACATTAAAATGAGTGCTTTCCAATTGAGGGTTAGTGATCACATCTTCTATTAACTCCTCTTTTAGCTTGTCTCCATTGTATATATGTTCGATTGTTTTAGGGTACATGATAGTACCTGATTGAGCCCATGACTTATACTCCACAGTAAAATCTACATCACCATGAATGAAATCTGATTCCTTTACCGCAGCCTGAGTGGGAAGGTGGGTCTCAAGATCGATAGAGAGTTCGATGTTTAGATTGTCAACAAGAGTTGGAATGCTTAGTTTGTTATTCACTGTTTCTACGTCAACATCGGTATTAGAAAGAAGGTAGCGTTTCACTAATTCTAAAGGATTGGACATGGCATAATTCTTAAGATCTGCTTCTATCCGATTGCTCAAAAGTGGAGCAGGCCCTACTGCTCCAAAGTAAAATGAGACGACACTATATCGGCCGGACTGACTACCTGTTTGGTAATTGATGATTTTAGTAGCACCAGTGGAAGAAAAGCCTACAGGGTAACTGACATCGATCAAGTCAAAATCTGTTCTAACTTTTCTATTAGTCAGTTCTGTAGTGATCGTATAGTGCGCATCAGCAGTTAATATAGGATTAGATTGGATCGGTTCTGCTTCTTCATATTCATAGGTTTTAGAGCTTGCGGTGTAACTCATTGTGATGAGTTCATTTAAGGCAGTTGCTCCTCCTAAACTTTCAATTATTTGGGCTACAGTACTTTCTGTGGGAATTGGTTCGGGTTCTGGGTCTGGTGTTATAGTAATTGGTGGGTTATCATCTCCACAAGAAGTTAATATTATCATTGGTATAGATAAAAGAATAATAATGAGGGCAAGGCCTATCCTTTTCATTAGGTATATAGACTGAGTTGACATGATCTTAAGATTAATAAGTTAGGAATTCCCATCTAACTGCTCAACATTTGTAAGCTGTTGAACCACTAGTGGCGAGTATCAGAACTAAGATCATCTGACTTAATAGATTCGAGGGAAAAGAACAGGTTTATTGCCCAGATATATTGAGTTTTGGGCTATTTACCTTGAGTGAAACTATGCTGGAGAAAGAAAAAATACCTGTCTAACTTAGTTGTTTTATGTATTGCGAAGGTGTCATCTGGTCACTTTTCTTAAATGCATTGGCAAATGAAGTCTTGTTGTTAAACCCGGAGTCAAAGGCAATTTCTTTTAAGCTTATGCGATCCGTTTTTTCTTGTTGTATCAGCTTTTTTGCATAGTTGATTCTTAGGTTATTAAGGTGCTCTCTGAAGCTACATGAAAGCTCCTGATTGATGGACTGCGAAAGATGCTTTTTAGAGACTTGAATGTCAGTAGCGACTTGAGACATTCTTATATCTGCATTAGTAAAGTACAGCTCCTCCTGAAGATACAAGTTAAGCTTTGAGATGATCTTCATAGCTTGAGCTTTGTCCAAATTAGAATGCAAGTACTTGACTGTTGTTTCTTCCTTGATAATGTCGATTCTTTTATAGCCAAGAAAAGAAATCATATATATCGCCCCAATAGACATGATTAGGATTGCGATGCCCACGTATTGAAGACTAGATGGGTAGAAGTATATCAATGTAGTATGTGCAATGTGAATGCAATAATACCCAATCAACAACCTGAAAATGGATTTGCTCAGTATCCCCTCGTTTTTGTTTTTAATCCGAGCGATCAGGAACAAGTAAACACCACTCTGAATGATGAAGGCCAAACATATCGGAAGATCTATCAGGCCTAAGGCCATGTCCTGAACATAGACTGACGATGCAGCGGCAAGTTTGTCAACACCACTCTGAAAAATAAATTCTTGAAATTGAAATACAACGATGAAGAAGAGTATAAAATGGATTGGGTGAAAATGTGCTTTGCCATTTTTGTTTTCTAAAAAGAAAAAGTAGGCAAGTGGTAAAAATAGAAACTGAGCAATAGTCGAGAAACCGATGAGATGAGGAGTCCAAGAAACATTTCCCGTCCATATCATCGCATATTCTATCACACTTAGAGATAAGAATATAAGGATGAGGCTCAATAAGGTCTGATCTTTGGATTTTTGAATACGGCTGCTATTCAACAAAAAGGCTTGAAATAAACCCTGACCAGCAGCAAATAATCCAATAAATAGAAGAGCAATCATAATATCCGCTTTTATATAGTCTTTATAGAACGAATCCGAATAGATAATTGTGCTGAAGAAGTTGATAGATTAATGCACCATCTACCAGATCCGAGAATTTATATGAATAGTAACCTGAAGTTTATTCAAAACTCATAAGTTAGATGCCTAACAGTTAATAATACAGGATTATTATCATTTTGAGATGTTTCCGTTAGATATGATCCTGTTAGTGCATAGTAATATGAATCACTTTGGTCTACAAGTAAATGATACCTTGATTGCCATGCATCTACCTATCACAGAATACCTCTTAGCAGATGAAATGGCGTCAATGGATTTTAGAGTCTACTATGGAAAAGTTTCGATATCATGATTAAGTGGATTCTAAGATTTTTTGTAGTTTTTATTTTTTTAGTTCTAATTGTATTTATCAGGCACTTTTATTTGCCCGCTTGTCATACACCTCAATACCCAACTTATGATGGTTGGGATAACGGCACCGTTAATCACATACTGCCTTCGGCTAGTCATAATGAGTTTTTGATCAAGACTTCTTTTGAGAAAGCATTGGAGGAAGCTCCTACGTTGCTGATATCAGATAGTATAATTGTTAAAGGTCACTCATCAGAGTCATCCAAAAGATTTTGGTCCTTTCATGCGACAGGGCTGAAGCCAGATACAGAGTATGAATTGAAACTTGAAAATGAAGAAAGAAACTCGCTTGCTGATGCTTGGCCACTATCTACCTATCCTCATCCAGATAGCTCGGCGGAGAAGTTGACGATATTGGCGTATACCTGTGCCGGAGGAGTAGAAGACAAAGTATTGGGAAGGGAGATATTTATAAAAACAGTTTATCGACAGCAGTTGCTTTCTCGTGGTTTGACTTTTGATCCTGATATTGTAATTGCCAATGGAGATCATATCTATTGGGATAGGAAGTCCTTGGATAATACTTTTACAAAAAGGTTGCTTAAGCTTCGACTTGACAATATCTATGGGCATCTTGATTTAGAAGAAGCCATGACAAGCGAAGCTAATCTGGAGGTGTTAACTAACATCGTAGATGCACAGATAGCGGAGTTGTATGGTTGTCTGTTAAGATCGAAACCTGTTTACTTTCTAACAGATGATCATGATCTATTTGAAAATGATGAGGCACGTGAAGACATAGTTACTTTTCCGCCGCAATCCTATATGCTGGACGGAGCACTATCTACTCAATCAATGTACTATCCAGAGTTCTTGCCAGATCGTAATCGTCCCCAAGGGCTAACAGGGCAAGATGGATTGTTCAATCGTAGTTATGGGACGATTAGATATGGAAATCTCTTAGAAGGACTGCTCTATGATGGGAAGAGGTACTCGACATTATCAGATACCTCCGCTGTGATGGTAGCAAGAGATGCTGAAGCTTGGATTGCCAATCGCACAGTCGCTGATGATACAAAACACTTGCTACATATACCTTCTTCTCCTATCGCTTGGACGGCAGGAAAATGGAGTGAATGGTATCCAGACGTCCTGCAAGAAGATGGTTCGATTGGGACATATCCTAACAAAAAGCACCTTTGGCAAAAAGGGTGGTGGTTACAACACCAACGGCTTTTGAGCTATCTTAAGGAGTCGAACCGGACGCCTGTTGTTCTTCAAGGAGATCTGCATAATTTGAGTTACGCGTTGATCGAAGAAAGTGGTGATGTCACTTTTGAGAATGACCCGATCCATGTTGTAGGAACTGGTCCTCTGGGATCAGGCGAATTTGGCTTTCCAAGTTCGTTCAGAGGGACTGGAGCGGTCGTGCCAGAAGACATGAAGGTTGAAAAGTTGTTAGATCAAACTGAAAAGAATGGCTTTTCAATTATAGAAGTAACTTCAGATAGGATTGATATATCCATGTATGCTTGGCGGCCTGAAGATGGAGAGGAGGTGATTGTAGATCTTGAACCGTTGTTTAGATATGCAATTCGTAATTAGATTTGGAGAGTTATATTGTAGTCCATGTAGCTTAAATCAGATTTATTATGTTTCTTATTTAACAAAGATCACTTAACTTGCAAAAGCATGGTAGAGAAGAAATCAAGGACGTTTAATCCGAAAGTAGATGATGCCAACTGGCAAGCTCTTTTCGAGAAACACTTTCAAGATCTGCAATCGCTTGGTGCTATCTCAACACTTTGGATCGCTGGATTTTCTAAGTTGGGTATAGATCAGAGTAAGCGACCGACTGCTGTGCAATTAACTCAAGCTGTACAACCATACACTGGATATACTTTTGTACAAACCAAAGAGAATATCATCTTAGAGCAGATCGATTGGTATACCATGATTTCTAATTATGAGATGCCGATGACTAACTTTGTGCGTACACCTGAGGAGTTAGGTTATTGTGATGAACCTGATATATGGCATGATATCATGGGACATGTCCCTTTCTTAGCAGAGCAATCATACTCAGAGATGTATCAGATGCTGGCAGCGACTTATGTGCTGGCTTATAATTCTAAAAGGAAAGATCTCTTAGTAGAGTTGGATTTTGTTGGCGGCATGTTGATCGAGCTCGGTTTGGTAAGAGAGTCATCGGGACTGAAAGCCTTGGGTTCTACTTTTTATTCTTCTTCAGAAGTTTTTGAAGCGTACAAGCCTGAAAATCAAATCGACTTCACGATGGATGCCTTGAGGTCAGGAGCATCTTACGATCGGCATAGCTTTCAAGGGAAGTACTACATAATTGATTCTATGGATCACTTGAGTAAGATCATAGATTCGATAGCTCGAAGACTCTAACTGGACGATTATATTTCAAATACGCTTACTCAGCGATCATAATATCAAGGGCGCGCCAGATTGACCTTTGTCTTCTTATATTAGCAACATGACAAGAGGGGATGGCTATCGCTGGGTTTCTATTTTGCTGGGTCCAGTGTTATTTCTTTTGATATTGCTGCTGCCAGCACCTGAAGGACTAGGGTCGACTGGTCATCAAGTATTGGCTTGTACGATTTGGGTTGTGATCTGGTGGTTGACTGATATCGTACCGATGGCGATTACGTCTTTGATGCCCTTGGTGTTATTTCCCATCTTGGGAGTGCTGCCCATCAAAGCAGTGTCTGATTATTATGCTAACCCTATCATTTTTTTATTTATCGGTGGATTTATCATCGCATTGGCTATGGAGAAGTGGGATCTGCACAAACGCATCGCGCTCAACATTATAAAGTTTGCTGGGACAAACGAACGTCAGATTCTGCTTGGTTTTATCATGGCTACTGGAGGCCTGTCGATGTGGATCTCCAATACGGCCACTACGATGATGATGCTGCCCATAGGTATCTCAATCATCAGTCAACTAACGACAATTATAAAAACCCAAGGCAATGGAGGAAAGACTGTGGATAGTGGTTTTGGGAAAGCATTGATATTGAGCATAGCGTTTTCAGCTTCGATAGGAGGGATGGCAACGATAGTTGGTACGCCCACCAACTTGATCTTAGTAGAAGGAGTAAAGCAACTTTATAATTACGATATACCATTTGACCAATGGTTTTTCTTTGGACTGCCACTTGTGCTTGTTTTGCTGGGTGTGCTTTGGTGGCACTTGGGGAACAATGCCTTCAAACTAAGTAGGGCGCAAGTGCCTGGTGCAAAAGCAGTCATCCAAACAGAGCTGGATGAGCTTGGTCCTATGTCAAAAGAAGAACGATGGATTGCAATTATATTTTCAATAGTTGCTGTGGCCTGGATACTCAGGCAACCTCTGCTTCAACCGATATTTCCCAATGCTAATGATACTACCATCGCACTTATCGGTGCTGTGACGCTATTCTTAATCCCAACGAGCAAAGGCGATGGATCTTTCTTGATGGATTGGGCCTATGCTAAGCGATTGCCTTGGGATGTTATTTTACTATTTGGAGGCGCATTTGCAGTAGCGGGAAGTTTTTCATCTTCTGGGCTAACAGAATGGTTGGGTGGTAAGATGGCAGGACTAAATTCATTACCATTTTGGTTGATCCTATTAGCTGTTGTGGCACTGGTCAATTACTTGACGGAGCTCACGCAAAACATGGCGACTTGTACACTGATGATACCAGTTTTAGCGGCATTGTCACTGACGATTGATGTTCATCCGTTAGGTCTGATGACGGCCATGACGATAGCAGCTTCTTGTGCCTTTATGATGCCCATCGCCACAGCACCCAATGCTATCATTTTTGGTTCGGGAGAACTGCAGATAAAGGATATGATCAAAGCGGGCTTCTTGCTCAATATTCTCTCGATCATCCTGATCACCACATTCGTGTATTTCTTGCTCCCGATAATCTGGGACATTGATTTGACAGTATTTCCGGAAGGGTGGAAAGTGCGGTGATAAATATCCTAAGGCTATAGACTCTCCAGCTTTTTTGATACTTTGACAGCTATGTCGATACATTGGAAAGTGCTGATAGGGATTGTGCTTGGCTTAATGGTTGGATATGTTGCCACTTATAGCGAAGCAGGAGCCGCCTTGGTCCAAGACTATATAAAACCGATCGGTGTTGTCTTTATCAAGACCCTGAAGCTCATAGCTGTGCCATTGGTGTTCGTCTCATTGACAAAGGGGATCACAGAGTTAAAAGACATCAAGCGATTGTCAGCGTTAGGCGGTAAGACGATCTTTTGGTTTTTAATAACGACAGTGGGAGCAGTCTTGTTAGGGTTGTTATTGGTCAATGTTTTTAAGCCAGGAGTCGGGTTGGATATAGCAGCACTACAGTCTCTTTCGTCAGAAAGCATGTCTGTCAACACTACTGCTACTTCAGATCGCGGCCCATTGGACTTTTTTGTAAGGATGGTCCCTGACAATCTTTTCTCGGCACTTAGTGATAATGGTCGCCTGTTGCAAGTCATATTCTTCACTGTGTTGTTTAGCATAGCGTTATTATTGATCCCACAGGAAGACCAACAACCCATTGTCAAGCTGATCTCTTCGCTCAACAAGGTCTTGGTAAAGATTGTAGATATCATCATCGCTTGTTCACCTTATGCCGTGTTTGCATTGATGGCTACGTTGATTGTTGAGATAAAGGATCCTGCGATATTCATGGCATTGGCTAACTATTCAGCTGTCTTGCTTTTGGGGATGCTGATTATCTTGCTGGCCTATCCAGTCTTAGTGAGGTGGCAGACAGGTATGCCTATGTTGACTTTCGTCAAAGGCATCTTGCCTGCACAATTAGTTGCATTGACCACGAGCTCGAGTATGGCAACCTTGCCGGTTACTATGGAGAGCCTCCAGGAGAACCTTGATATAGATGAAGAAGTGGTCAGTTTTGTTTGTCCTGTTGGCGCTACGATCAATATGGATGCGACCAGTCTGATGCAGAGTTTGGCAGCGGTATTTCTCTGTCAGATCATAGGGATGGAGTTAAGCATAGGTGATCAGTTCACCATCATGTTGACTGCTTCGATGGCGTCTATCGGAGCCGCGGCTGCTCCTAGTGCTGGTATCGTTATGTTGGTGATGGTTTTGGAGTCAGTTGGTTTTCCTTCAGAGCAACTTCCGATCGCCTTGACATTGATTTTGGCTGTTGATCGGCCTTTGGATATGTGTCGCACTGTCGTAAATATATCCGGAGATAGCTGCGTCAGTACCATCGTCGGCACGAGCACAAAATTAAAATCCTAAGCATCTACGCAGGGTAGAGCTCTGTCCATTTTATTTTAACACTCTTGGCATCATTTTAGCATAAGTAGGATCAGTGGCTGGGCTTTTATACAAAGCGTAGCCGGCAGTGATCCTTTTAATGGAAACAAGCTGCAGCTGTGACACCAACTTGAGATTTTTAGTCTGCATATTTTAACTGTTTATGCAGATAGATGACATAGGACACATCATAAGCCTGACGTAGAGCAAGGCTTAAGATGTGTCCTTGTGTCTTTAGTATGCAATCAAAATATTCTTAAAGTCATATCCCCCAATATGCAAACCTATCATCTAACTGCTTTGGTTAAGATATTGGCCCTGTTCTGCTTGGTCATATGCTGTGAAACAATTTATGGTCAACAATCAGGAAGTGAGGCTGTACCCTATAAACGATACCATAATGGGAAGAGTAAGAATGCTAAGACCTATATGACTGTCGATCGTTTTGCACCTCCATTAGATGATCCTGGATTTCCTTTTTCTATTGTGGATATTACATCAGAGACTCCCAAGTGGGCGGTACGGATGTATACAGCACGACCTAATATTCTAAAGATCAAGGGTCTCTTTGATCAGTGGCAAAAAGATCATCCCAATATCAAGAATGAGCACACGCAGAATTTTAAAAAGCTTTATTCATATGTCATAGAGCATCGAGCTTTAGATGAAGAAGGTTTTATAGATGAGTCTCTCTTGCAAGATCAGTTGACTTTAGAAAAAGCATTGATGGATAATAGAAAGAGATTTGCAGCAAGAAAGGGCAAATTGAAAAGTGCTAACAATACAGCTTGGCAAGCACTTGGGCCTTTTAGAATGGAAGAGAACGATGGCCTGCCCACCAATAGACATATAAATATTTATGCTTTAGATCAATCAAGAAGTCATCCTGATATTCTCTATTGCGCATCAGAGTCTGGAGGTACAATCTATAAGACAATTGATAAAGGAGATAACTGGTTTAGCGTATCTGATAGCTTGGTTTATAATATGGGTTATCGAGAACTGGAAATATCACCCAAGACACCAGACGAGGTTTATCTCGGAGTAGAATATAGGATATTAAAAACTGTAGATGGAGGAACGAATTGGGCGGATGTATATGCACCAGGTGGCAGAGTGCGTTCTGCATCAATCATTATACATCCAACAAATACGGATACAGTCTTAGCTGGAACGAGAAATGGGATTATAAAAACTATAGATGGGGGCAACTCTTGGAGCGTTGTGTCTGAACCATACTTTGTTTATGACTTAAGGTTTAACTCAGCAGATCCGGATATTGTATATGCACTTATGGATGACCCTAATGATCTACAAACTAACTTTTATAAATCCACAGACGGTGGAGATACTTGGACTAAAGTATCTAATGGATGGCCTGACGAGATTTCAAATGGAAATATCGGTGGTAGAATGACCACTTCAGATGGTCACCCTGATATCATTTTTGCATTTATAGGAGCTCAGTGGGTCGGGACAAGCGGAAAAGATCGGATCAAGGTGATGAAAAGTTCTGATAGCGGAGAGAGCTGGACAACAGTTGTAAACTATGATGATACTGGTGGTATCGATAGCGGCCAGGGATATTATGATTGGGATATCGAGATGTCTGATGTCGATAGTAATCTCGTCTTTTTAGGCACTCAAGGTAAATGGGTAACTACAGATGGATTTGAAACCAAGACTTATAATGTAGACATCTCTGATCTAGGTCACGCTGATGTTCAA
>CALIHL010000181.1 GCA_938022935.1 uncultured Saprospiraceae bacterium | reverse complement strand
GGCATGAATGAAATCTGATAGACAGAATTTGATAAGTATGTTGTTTTATATCAAAATGGTTGTTACTTTTGCCAACGCTAAATAAGCAAAGCTTCATGATCAATGGATCATGTAAAAAGATAAAAAGAGCTACAAAATATGGTCTGGTAGTTCAGTTGGTTAGAATACCTGCCTGTCACGCAGGGGGTCGCGAGTTCGAGTCTCGTCCAGACCGCAAAAGCCTTTAACGCAAGTTGAAGGCTTTTTGCGTTTTATGACATGCTTAGGCGCATTCTTTCTCACTTGATGATATAATCCTATCCAACTAAGGCACTGCAATAGCATGTGCGATCATCTTGTTGCCTTCAAAGACAGCTTTGTCCATAACATTGACTTCATCTACAAAAACAAAATCAAAGAATTTGTTAGGATTGCTATCACTATGCAACATGACGATAACCATCTCTCCGCTCTCAAGGCCTTTATACACCTCGACTTCTACATTCTTATTATCCCCGCTTTTGAGATAGGTGGCGCCTACATATTTGTCTCCATTAGGTTTGCCTTCTTCAAATGGATGAATCACAACCCAACCATCTCCTTCTATCGTGATATTAGAAAAAGTGAGCATTGGACCATCTCTTTTCACATCTTCTAAAGCAATCGAGTTGTTCTCTCCATTACCCATGGTCATCTCGGACTTCTCTTGACCATAGACGATCGTTTGTAGCAGTAAAAAGATCGTTGCAGTAACTAGTTGTAGTATATGTTTTGAACCCATGCTTTCCTTTTATCGCGTTTTAAGAAGTCAAAAATATATAAGTGAAGCTACACCTAATTTTTGTTTCTTAATGACGGATTGTAAAGTATAAACTTTCTCGTACTCTGATTACGATAAATAGAGCCTCTTCATAACAACATTTATTTTACTTTGGGCTGCTTTATAAAAGTACCCTCTTAACCATCAAGTGAAATATTTTAAAGTATGAAGTCTCCAAGAACGATATCCGTCTACGAATGCATTTATGAAAATGAAGAGACAAAAGAAGAGAAACTGCTGAACATCTCACGATTGAACCCAGATGGAAAAGTGATCCAAAGGGAGCGATATGATAATGGCGATCTCGTCAAGAAGGAAGAATATCAATATGAAGGAGAGCTGGTAACACTGACAATAGAGGAAGATATAGTCGAAAAAAGTGTCAATAAAACGGTTTGTGTTTATGCTGAAGACAAGCTTGTAAACCAAAAAGAATATCTCGATGATGCGTTGACAATTGAAATGGTTTATAACTACAACGAAGAGGGCGAGCTTACGCAAAATGATATCCTTAATGACGATGGCAGCCTTAGATCAAGGTATACTTATCTATACGAAAGGCTAAAAACCACAGAGAGCTTCTACGATGAAGAGATGGCCCTTGTGAGACGCACAGAAACGACAAAGGATGAAAAGGGAGCGGTCATAGCAAAGAAGATCACAGATATCTATGACAACAGAGAAGAGGTCAACGAACAAAAGATTGAGCACAAAATCATCGATGGCGAATACATCAAAAACTATTACAACAATGGCACAGAAGCATACGAAGTGGTCGAGTGCTATGATGACCAAGGCAGAGTCATCGAAAATGTCCTCTTTGATGTAGCAAAAGATGAAGAATCTGTTACCACCATGGAGTATGATGAAAATGGAAATGTCGTCAAAGAGAAAATCGAAGTTAATGACGAAGAAGTAAGTGTGACTGATGTTGTCTTCGATGAATATGGAAACCGAGTTGAGTTATTGAAGAAGACTAAGGTGGCCGATGACTTCTTTGAGACGACTACTTATAAGTTTGTTAATGAGTATGGGGTGGAGGAAGAAGCTTAAGCCTTATCTTATCGTCTTATCAAGTACTTTATAGAGTATCCCGCTCAACGTTAGTCACTTTCCTAATCCCTGCTATCTTTACTCTTGCTAGATTTAATCAGTAATACAAGTGTAATCAGTAAGGAAAGGAGATGTCAGAAGATCATAAGAAGCACTTACAGGCTCAGCTATGGAAGATAGCAGATGAGCTGCGAGGCAATATGAATGCCGATGAATTTCGAGACTACATACTCGGCTTCATTTTTTATAAGTACCTCTCTGAGAAGATGTTGGTGTATGCTAACAAGATACTCAAAGAAGATGATGTCATATATACGGATATAGCCGAGTCCTCAGATGAAGGACAAGAATATCTCAGTGCGATCAAAGATGAGTCCGTGCTTCAACTGGGATACTTCCTTAGACCTTCAGAGCTCTTCAGTAGCATCGCCCGTAGAAGCCAAGGGACAGATGGCAACTTCATCTTGGATGATCTCACTACAATTCTTAATAACATCGAGCAAAGCACGATGGGCACAGAATCAGAAGATGACTTCGATAAGCTCTTTGAAGACCTGGACTTGACTTCGACTAAGTTAGGAAGGACAGAGAAGGCGAAGAATGAACTGATAGGAAAGGTATTAGTGAATCTTGATGAGATCAACTTTGATCTGGAGAATACTGAGATCGATGTCTTAGGAGATGCTTACGAATACCTGATCGGTCAGTTCGCTGCAGGAGCAGGGAAGAAGGCAGGAGAGTTTTATACCCCGCAGCAAGTGTCTAAGATATTGGCCAAGCTCGTGACCGTTGGGAAGAAGAGACTTAGAAATGTATATGATCCCACATGTGGCTCTGGCTCCTTACTACTTCGTGTAGCGAGAGAAGTGGATGACGTATCTGACTTCTATGGCCAAGAGCTCAACCGTACTACGTATAACTTAGCAAGGATGAATATGATCCTGCATGATGTCCACTATCGAAAGTTTGACATCCGACAAGCAGATACTTTGGACAATCCGATGCATGTTGATATGCGCTTCGAAGCGGTGGTAGCCAATCCTCCTTTTTCGGCCAAGTGGGATGCCAATGCCATACACCTCAATGATGATCGCTTTAGCCAATATGGAAGACTGGCACCTAAGTCCAAAGCAGACTTTGCTTTCATCACCCACATGATCCATCAGCTCGCAGAGAATGGAACAATGGCAGTAGTGATGATTAGATGATAGGTTTATAATAGGTATGGATGAAATACGAAGAACTCACACATAAGATAATAGGTGCAGCTATGAAGGTGCATTCGACTCTTGGAAATGGGTTTCAAGAAGTGATCTACCAACGTGCATTGGCTATAGAGATGAATAGAAGTCACTTGGAGTTTCAACGTGAGATGGAGATGACGATTATGTATGATGATATTGAGATTGGAACAAGACGAGTTGATTTCTTTGTTGAGGATAAAATAATGGTAGAACTAAAAGCGCTGACTAAATTAGAAGATGTCCACCTTGCACAAGCGATGAATTATTGCCAGGCTTATAACTTGCCTATCGGCCTCTTAATCAATTTCGGTGCTAAAAGCCTCCAGTTCAAAAGAGTCTATAATCTTACTCATCCAGAAAATAATAAACTACCAAAGAAGTAAATCATAAAATCTTCAAATCCCATGAATCCTAATGCAGACATTTTTTGTAAAGAATTGAATATTTCAACTCCGTTTTGATGGGTGAGAATAGATATATACCCGAGCTGAGATTTCCTGAATTCTCAAAAAAATGGTCTTCTTATAGAATTCAAAATCTTATTGATAACGGAACTATCTTGGGACAACAAGATGGGAATCACGGAGAATTATATCCAAGAAGCGATGAGTTTGCCAAACAAGGTGTGCCATATGTCTCAGCCAATGACTTTGTATCAGGGGAAGTAGATTTGGAAAATTGTAAATTTTTACCTTTTAAAAGAGCTACGAAGTTCAAGAAAGGCATTTCAAAGGATGGGGACGTTCTATTTGCCCATAATGCGACGGTTGGCCCGACTGCAGTTCTAAATACTAAATTAGATTATGTCATTTTAAGTACGACCGCTACTTATTATAGATGCGATTTAAACAGGTTAGTAAACAAATTCCTGAAGATCAGTTTTGAAACTGATAATTTCATTCGGCAGTACTCAAGGGTAATGTCTCAATCGACAAGAAATCAAGTTCCGATTACAACTCAACGAAAGTTTTATTTAAACCTCCCCTCCCTCCCCGAACAACAAAAAATAGCCGACTTCCTCTCCACTGTCGATCAAAAGATCCAAGCCCTCACTCGAAAGAAAGAACTACTGGAGGAGTATAAGAAAGGGGTGATGCAGCAGTTGTTCAAGCAGGAGATTAGATTTAAGCAGGAGGGTGGTCGGGATTATCCTGATTGGGAGGAGAAACGATTGGGGGAGGTTACCAGATATACAAAAGGATTTGCCTTTAAATCTGGCGATTATCAGGAATCAGGAATTAGAATTATTCGTGTTTCTGATTTACTAGCAAGGAGCATTAAAAAGGATGTAAAAAAAGTATTTATTGATTCTGATAAAGCGAAAGACTTTGATAAGTACCAACTTGTAGAAGGGAATATTATAATCACAACTGTTGGCTCAAAACCTGAGATGATAGAATCAGCTGTAGGTAGAGGAATATATATTAGTAACAGTAATGAAGGCTTATTGAATCAAAATATGTTGAAATTCGATAATGTTGAGGGAGTTGTGAATCAGTTTCTAATTGCTCTAATTAACACTAAAAGGTATCAGCATTACATGAAGGGAATTGCGAGAGGAAATGCAAACCAAGCGAATATCACGGTTGTAGATCTATTGCAGTACAAGGTATCATTACCATCATTTCCAGAACAACAAAAAATCGCTACCTTCTTATCGAGTGTGGATACTAAAATAGAAAGTGTAGATCATCAGATCACCCAGACCCAGACTTGGAAGAAAGGGTTGTTGCAGAAAATGTTTGTGTAGAATTATGTACTTAGAGAAAGAATTACAAATCAAGTTATCAGAACTAAGAGCCATGTCCTCTGAGAATGAGGTAGTGGAGTTTAAGGAAGCGAAGGATAACTATGACTTTAGGAAACTGGGGAAGTATGTGTCTGCACTGAGTAATGAAGCTAATTTGAAAAATGTTAATGAGGCATGGCTAGTCTTTGGAATTAAAGACAAGGGCCATACCTTAGTTGGTAGCCGCTTTAGACTTAATCTGCATGATTTGATGAACCTCAAAAAGGAGATTGCAGATGCTACTAATGAACGATTTACCTTCAAGGAAATATACACCGTAGAAACAGATGGTCTTCGTGTCGTCATGTTCTGCATACCAGCTGCGCCTCAAGGGATACCCATTAATTTCAAAGGGATTTACTATGGTAGAGATAATGAATCTACCAGCCCTTTGGGGATAGAGAAACTTGAACGTATAAGAAAACAAGTTATAAGGTATGACTGGAGTTCTCATGTTATCGAGGATGCATCAATTGAAGACTTGGATAAGAGTGCGATAGACTTTGCCAGAATAAAATATTTAGAAAAGTATCCTGATAGGAAAGATGAAATTCTCAGTTGGTCTTTAGAAAAATTCTTGAATAAAGCTAAACTAACTATTAAAGGTAAGATCACCAGAACTGCTATAATTTTATTAGGCAAGGAAGAGTCTGAGCATTTTATTAATCCGGCAGAATGTAAGATAAGGTGGAAACTTTTAGATGAGAGGGGAGATAGTCTGGGGTATGAGATCATCCACATTCCGATGATAAAGGGAGTAGAAAAGTTATATTCAAAGATTAGAATTCTTAAGTACAGGTATATACCTGATGACTCTCTTTTTCCCGAAGAAGCGGATACTTATGATAGTTATAGCATAAGGGAGGCATTAAATAATTCTATCGCTCATCAGGATTACGAGTTAGGAGGTCGTATAAATGTTATCGAACGGCCGGATAGTCTAACTTTTAGCAATAAGGGTAGTTTTATTCCTGGTTCTGTTGAAGAGGTTGTGAAGA
>CALIHL010000180.1 GCA_938022935.1 uncultured Saprospiraceae bacterium | reverse complement strand
TATTTCTTCATTTCCATCTGCTGTTGACCATCTATATTCAACATTTGCAGGAGCGTTGCCATCATAAGTTGGAGAAAGCAATTGTGAAGCTCCATCACATAGTCCAGTTGAATCAGGCAGTGTGAAGAATGGAGTAGGATTAAGAGATAGGTTAAATGTATCTCGTAACTCACAATTGTCGCTATTAGTAAGCATCAAGTCATAAAGCCCTTCAACTCGTGCATATACTTCGTCAACACCTGGTGTTATCATTGTTGATCCAGTGGGTTCCGACATCAAGTTAAAGTCTGTTCCTGGAGGAATACTGCTGAGTCTAAATACCACTGTGCTATCACCATCACAGATAGACGCATCAATCGGTAAGACTGGATCAGGAAGTGCATTAAAGATGACATGTGATGTATCAAGATTAGGGCAGTTGTTTAGGACTGCTACAACCACATAGAAATCACTTTGAGTAACCTCAATCGTATTTGTTCTTTCAGCTGTACTCCAGACATATTCAACATCAGGAGCTCCAGGTGTACCCAGGATTATGGTTTCACCTGCGCAAGCCATGACAGTATCTTGAAGTTCTAAAAGTGGTCTAGGTTGTACAGACACGATGATAGAATCTCTTGTCACGCAGACACCATTGGTCACGGCTAGTTCATAGCTACCTGCATCTTCGATTTCAAAATCAGACATCGTACTCAGCTCGTTACCATCAAAGTCACTCCAGACAACATTGGGAAAGTTCAGTTGATCATAAGTGAGTGGTGACCCTTCGCAAATCGTTGAATCAAGTGCGCCAGCAGTCTGGTGAAGATCAAAGGAAGATGGTGTATCAAAACTGACATCTATTTTATCGTTGACTGAGCAGTTGCCGGAGCTGACTTCTATCTGATATTCATCGGCAGTGGTAACTTGATTTATAGGTAAACCGGCGTTGTTAGGAAACCACGTATAGGTGACATTTCCCGACAGGGTGGCATCCAAGTTAAGTACATCACCCTGACAAAGCGTTGTGTCAGCAGGTCCAATACTAAACGCCCCAAGATCCAGAACACTCACGGATATCATCGTATCTACGGAGCAACGGCCTCGATCTGCAGTCAAGATGTAATCATCAGCAGTGGAAACATTGATTGTAGTTCCATCTTCTCCAGTACTCCAACTATAAGTCACATCTTGTTCTTGCGTAACCGTGATGTCTAAATCTTCTCCAATACAAAGAGTAGTATCTCTTGTGTTCAACACAAATATCGGTGCTGCTTCAACATCAACACCGATGGTATCTCTTGAAAAGCATACCCCTTCGGTTGCTTCAAATATATAGTCCGCTCTACCGACAATGATCGGTGCGGCCAATGTATCGGCATCCCCAAGGTCATCGCCCGTTGCTAAGTCAATCCATCTATGTGTTAAGGTGACACCATCGCGTTTTGGAATATCAAGAGTTGTGGCATCTTCGCAGACGGTTATATCGCTTCCCAAGGATACATCTGTAAGTTGAGTCACGGCTACCATGCGTTCTTCTGTGGTTCGACAAGCTCCTCTGAAGCCTTCTACGACGTACGTTCGACTCGTCTGAGCGTCGACTGGGATGGTCATATCCATAGATCCGACATTCCAATTAACACTATCAAATCCTGCTACAACTGATAGATTGGCTATCGCTCCAGCACAGATGGTTGTGTCGGACATGTCGGTCATCACTTGTGTAATCGCCTCGTCAAATGTTACTGCTAAGCTATCGCTGTCTGTACATGCACCTTCAGTGACTTCGATGATGTAGAAACCATCTGCAGGAAGAGAAGCTGCACTGACTTCTATCGAGGCCGTGGATGTTCCGTCATTCCAAGTATAAGTTGAGTTGTTGAACGACGGTGCATCATAAGTTCTTGTTTCGTTTTCACAGAGCGCAAGTTCAGTGATGCGATCTCCTTGGTCATCAACAAACACCATGTCAAATGGCTCAAGATCAATCCTTGTTATATCGACGGTGTCAAACTCTACACATCCACCGCGATCTACTATGACGGTATATTCATCTGTAATATTGACATCAATAGTTTGGGTAGTTTCACCAGTATTCCATAGGAATTTAGCTGAAGGATCGGTAAGCCCTGCATCCAAAGTTGTAAACGCCCCTTGACAAACATCTCTGTCTTGTTGACCAGGAAGTGTAAATGACTGTGCAAAATCCACTTGTATTGTATCACTTATAGGGCAGCCACTCGGGGTGGTTACATATGCAATAACTTGTGTTGCATCTGACGCTATTGTATAAGCCAAGTCAGTACTTACATCAGTACCATTGAGCTCCCATCTTATATCCATAACTGCACTTGCGTCAAATGGTTCAAGTGTGATGAGAGAGTCATTACAAGCTGCTACATCTTCACCTAAGAATCTCTTGGCGGCGCCATTTTCTGCATCAGTAGGGAAGGTCCAGTTATTGGTCCTATCGCCCTCACTTCCTATCCCAGCAAAGAATGAACCTCCGCGAGCATCTATATCACTGATGACAAAGTAACTCATGACAAGAGATATGTCACTGGCCAAAGTAAAGTCTTCAGACATATTAGCGCCACTGGTTCTAAAGGTTATCGACTCACACTGATCTCCTCTTCCTTCAAAGTAGCTATCAACCGTCACATCCACTCCGCCTCCCAACTCATACATGTGGCCTGGTGTGAAGATCAAGCTGTCTATGCCATAAGCCAGCCCTGTGAACTGTCCGTCATTGTTTATAAGTAGCGTGCCGATCATGACATCATCTGTCACGAGCATGTGGGCAGTACCATTGTCGTTTTCAAAGGTGACATCACCTATGGTGCCAGAGTCTATACTAAATCCTGATTCTTCTTCTGTAAATATCCATTGTGTGCCTACCGCAGAGATACCTGATATACCTGAGATAGTAACAGGATAAGTTGTACCATCATAAGTGCCTGTAACAGTGATCGTTGATCCGTTGAGCCTTAACAAGACTGGCGCATCTTGAGCAATAATCATCTCTGCACTTACGTCAAAGCCATCTGTTAAAAACTCCCCAGAACCACCAATGTCTAAAGTACCATTGATCACAAGCGAACTGTCCAATCTTACACGTGATCCAGCTTCTCCTCTGATGATTACATTGTTAAGAACATTGGGTGCAGCTTCGACAAAAAGGTTGTCAGTGTTATCTGTATCACCAGCTGTATCTGTGCTTAGTAAAAAGACATCTTGGATCAACCAAGTCAGACGCTCGGATGTTATTTTTAATCTTGGCTTCTCTGTTTTATTGTCGACTTGTTGATCCGCAACTATGTTCAAAGATGGCATGTCAATAGAGCCTATAAACCCATCAGTTATAAACGTAAACGAGTTAACAAAAACGGGTATATCACTTGTAACCATCGCTCCGGCTGCAGCACCACTTGGAAAGGATCTGTCATCAAAAAAGACGTTGTCCACTGATTTAGGGATACATGCTCCACCCATACCTCCTGAAGATCGAGACCAATTGTTAGGGTCATTCCAATCTCCTCCATCACCTACCCAAAACAGGTTTCTTGATGGTCCACTAAATATGAAGTTAGAACTGTTATTACCTCCATTAAAACCTCCAGTCATTTGTATATCACCGGAGAAGTCTCCCTCTATACCTCTAAAGAAAAAAGGACCAATGATCTGATTCATGATAAAGGTGATTGTCGCTCTCGGTCCATTATCCAATTCTGCTATTAATCGCGCATCGCCATCGCACTCAACTCTATCAGTTGTCAGATCACCAATGGCTTGCCTACTTCCGTTTTCTAATTTCAAAGTATAACTATTGGCTATCTGAAGATTCTGAATGATATGATCACCTTGGATCAATCCATCTCGGTTGAAAGTGAGATTTTCAATAAACGGTTCTAATTGACCTGCGGGCACACGAGTTGTGAGTCTGGCATTAGCTTCAACAAAATTGATGCTGTTAAAAAGATAGGTCATGTCTCCTGTCAACTCCATAACCGCATCGTCACCAAACAAGTTGATTACAGAAGTGCCAGCATCGAAGTTGAAATCACTACTCTCCATGATGACTCTAGAGTTTTCACCAATTGGGCCAAACAGTAAAACTGTTGAAGCACCTAAATCCAAACCAGAGCTATTGCCAGAATCGGGAACCAAGATGGCACTTGAAGTGATATCGTTATCATTAGCAATTAATTCTCCAGATTGGATAATGATATCTCCACCTTGCTGGATAAAGTCATCTTGTAAAGTCCACGCACCTCCACTTCCATTTGAATTAAAAATTACGTCGTTATTAAAAGCTTGGCCATTACTTAATATTTCTTCGTCTGAATCATTTGATCTGAAAACTACAGGTGATTGAACATCAAAAGTCATATCAGGAGAAAGGAATAATGAACCATCGATATTGATCGTATCGCCTATGCCAACTTGGAAAGTGGGCATCTCAGTTACGTTAAGAAAATCTAAGTTTCTACAGTTGACGTTAGTAGAAACCGTAATAACAGCTCCTCCTGGTGCGAAGGATAATCCATCAAAAACTGCATCAACAATATTACTGGGTACACCTACACCACCAAATCCACCAGAAGAAAAGTCCCAGTTATCAGGATCATGCCAGTCGCCACCAGAACTACCTACCCAGTAGAAAGTCTGCTGAGCATTCATCGTACCTATCGTACATGCTAATAGAAAGAAGAATGCATAGATATTCCTCAATTGCATAAACTTGTTATTTGACTTAATTAAAACTTATCTCAGCGGTCGAAATTGTGCTACAGCACCAGTAGAAAAGGCGATTACAGCTGGTTCGCACGCACACACTAAGTGAGAGTGGTAAACTTGTTGAAAACAAGCCACTAATATATTAAATAAAATGCTAATATGAAGTAAGAAAGACCCCCTTGATTAAAGGCTTCTGCTGATACGACCACCCCCGATTACATCATCTCCTTCATAGAATACGGCAGATTGGCCAGGAGCTACTCCTCTGACATTGGCCATAAACTCTACTTGGAGCTCATTTTCCTTGTTGTAGACATGGGCTAAAGCTCCTTTATCATTGTATCTGACCATGGTGGTCGCTACCATACCATCTACGAAAGAGTCGTACTTCTGCATGTTGATATCATTGACGATCATACCATTGCGCATGAGGTCTTCTACCTCGCCAAGTACGACTACATTGTCCGTAGGCCTGATATCTGTCACATACTTTGGCGTTTTAAAGCCACCACCGAGTCCCTTTCTCTGCCCGATCGTATAAAATGGGTATCCATCATGGCTTCCAAGAAGATTTCCTTGTTGATCAACAAAAGTGCCACCTGCTACTTGCTGCTCGAGACCAGGTACTCTTCTTTTTAGGAAACTTCTATAGTCGTTGTCTGGGACGAAACAGATCTCATAGCTTTCTGCCTTCTTAGATAGC
>CALIHL010000179.1 GCA_938022935.1 uncultured Saprospiraceae bacterium | reverse complement strand
GAAGTCGACCGCCTCTTGGCGTGTCCAACCTTTATAATGAAGTCCTACATCAACAACCAGACGACAAGCTCGCCACATCTCATAAGTATACCTGCCAAATCGATCATAAGGAGTAGCATACATGCCCATCTCCTCTCCAAGATATTCGGAGTAGAGGCCCCAACCCTCACCAAAGGCACTGATGTAAAACTGAGTTCTAAACTTAGGCAAGCCTTCTAATTCTGCAGCCAGCATAATCTGTAAATGATGCCCTGGTACCGCTTCATGAACCGTCAATGCCGGCAGATTGTACATAGACCTCGCTGGTAGATTATAAGTATTGACCCAATAGATGCCCGCACGATCTTGGCTTCTGCTGCCCCTCACATACCTACCAGCCGTATAAGTTGGAGCGATATCATCAGGCACCGGCTCCACCGTAAATGGTAATTTGTAAAGATCCGCAAACAGCTTTGGCAATTGCCCCTCCGCCTTCTTACTCAACCATGCTGCATAAGACAACAACTCCTGTGGCGTCTTAGCATAAAACTGTTCGTCGGTCCTCAAGAACTCCACAAAGTCATCAAAGCTCCCTTCAAACTTCAGCTCTTTTATAATATCCATCATCTGCGCACGGATCCTCGCCACCTCTTGCTGCCCTCTTTCAAACACAAGATCAGGTGTGATATCCAAGGTCGTGAAGTACGAAGTCCGATTCTCATAGTATCGCTTACCATTGGGTATGCTCGATATCCCCGGCACATCATAAGCCGCAGGATAGTATTCTTCTTTTACAAACTTCAGCAACTCCCCATAGGCAGGCCATACGTGATCCTTAAGTGCAGACATGATACCTGCTTTAAGCGCAGGCCATCGATCTTCAGTGATAGCGGCAGGTCGTTCTTTCAGCATCGAGCTTAGCAAGTGTGTATCCGCATCAGCGACCGTCCATGGCGTGAGCAACTTGATGACATTGCCTACTACGATCTTGGGCGCCATCACACCAGTTCGTATCCCTTCCTTCATTAGATCTCGATGTGCATGGAGATAGTCGACATAGGTCGGTAACCATTTGGCGTAAGCCTCAAAATCATCCTCCGTCTTAAATGGCAATCGCTTCAAGGCCCTCGACAGTGAATTATAAAACCCTCCTTCAGCATTGAACGGGATCAAGTACATCTTGTGCTCCAGTTGATTGACCTCACCACTGAGCTTCAGCGCCATCGTCTCCGCACTGATCAGATCCGCCTTGGATAGCTCCGACTTATCAATCGAACTCAGCTTGTCAGCAAATGCTTTATAATATGGTAGCTTCCCCTCTATGGTGCTCAACGTTTTATATCCTACTTTATCTGGATGTTGACCTCGTCCCAAGACTCCAGAAGTATTCTGTAGCCGTTCATACGCTGAGACTTCTTTAAAGAGTGCATGGAGGGCTTCATGCTTTGTAGCCACCTCCGCTTGCGCAAATGTTGTGTCTTGAATCAAGCAAACTATTAGGAGTATGCTTGCTATATGGGTTAGTTTCATTTGTACTATTGTTGAGAGGCTTTAAGATAGGATATTCGTATTAGAACTTGACAATGCGGCTTCAGTCCATTGGTTTTTATCGATAATGTCCGATCCGTTCTAAACCTTTTTCTCGCATTGTACTGTACAATTGTTTGTGAATTGTAGAATGTCAATATTAAAAAGAGTTCAACTAATCAGACCTTCTCGATTAGTCACTTCAGCTTGTCCGCCAACTGGCGGAACTGTAGTGAAGCGAAATGAAGAAGTCTTTACTTAGTCTACACGAATTTCCTTCGTACCCTTTGACTCCAGCGAAGTCAAACATCAATAGCCTATATGGTCTCAGACTTCTCCCCTTCAGTCAAAGAGGCTAATTCAAGTCTGTGAAGAATAATATTGATGGCACGATTTCTTGAACTACTTCACTCTGTACGGTATTAAGAATACCACCCACCAGCAAGCCGCAGTTTGCTGTTCCTTCATTGAGTGATATTAGTCACTCAAGTCTTTCAGACCAAGCTCAGTCATGTTAAGAATCGGGGAAACCTTGGACCCGATTTAGCAAGTCTATTCTGGTATCAACTCGATGAAATTGAGTTGATAAATACATTACAGAGAGTGCCTTTTTTGTGCTTCGTATTTTTGGGCAAGCAAAAATATGAAGGCGATAAAATAGAATAAGAGAACATCAATTGTGAATGACAATTAATCTCTTCACTGACCTCATCACAATTCTTACCTTACAACCACTAACACTACTCGAATGAAGAAACGAAGCAGCTCCAAATGGAAATGGTTCTTAGGCGTCCTCATACTCTTAGCCATAGCTGGCTTCTTTGTATATCGGATGTTATTTCCGGCAGGGCCGATCTTGGACTACGTAGACAATACGATTGAAGATAGAGCGACAAAGGACTGGGCAGCAGCCGAAGCAGCTATACCAAAAAACGAAATGCGTGACGTTTACTTTGGCGACATGCATGTGCATACATCCTTCTCTTTCGATGCCTATATCGGAGGCATCCTTCCTAAGCCTACAGATGCTTATCGCTTTGCGAAGGGAGAAGCGATCAAGGTATTTACAGATGATGTAAAGATCAAACGACCACTGGACTTTGCGGCGGTAACGGATCATGCAGAATTCTTGGGTGAGTTGTACTCAGTACATACACCAGGTGCTCCTGGACATGGTGCTTTCTTAGCACGGTACTTCAGATCACTAGGGATGGATACGCTAAAACAAAGAGCCTTCTTTAATCGGATGCTCAATAGAGTTACCGATGACAATGAAAGAGCGCACCTTGATTTCTTTCAAGGATTTGAAACCACAAGTGCTGCTTGGGATATCAACTTGGCAGCTGCGGAGGAGCATTATGCGCCGGGTGCATTTACCACCTTCGCTGCTTATGAATGGACATATACCAAAGGATCTACCAGAGCCCATGGTCACCGTAACATCTTCTTTAAAGATATGAAGGTGCCTCAATATCCAGTCAGCGCCATTGAGGCTGCAGATGAAGTTCAGATGTGGAATGGATTAGAACAATTTAGAAGCGAGGGTGCGACCGTCATGGCGGTACCACATAATTCTAACTTGAGTGAAGGGTTGACCTTTCCATTAATTAAGCCAGATGGATCTCCTTTGGACAAAGAGTACATGGAGAAGCGAAGCAAAAATGAACCACTCGTCGAGATCCATCAGGCCAAAGGAAACTCAGAAGTGCATCCTGAGTTATGGTCGAGTGATGAGTTTTCTAATTTTGAAGTGTACAATCAAAAAGAACTCAACGAGAACAACTATGTTAGACACGTCCTAAAGAGAGGTGTGAAGTATAAATCAGAGCATGACATCAATCCTTATGCTTACGGTCTCATAGGCAGCACAGATACACATAATGGCACTCCGGGTAACACGGAAGAAGATGACGAATTTCGAGGTAATCATGCGTTTGTAGATTACAGTTCTGAGTTGAGATATAAACGACCTTGGATATTAGACCCAACGCTACGTACCAGAGATGTTTACAATCCTGGAGGCCTGATGGGCGTCTGGGCAAAAGCCAATACCCGTTCTGAGATCTACGAATCAATGGAGCGCAAAGAGACCTACGCAACCAGCGGTGGAAGAATCCAAGTACGCTTTTTTGCAGGCCATGACTTAAAACCATTTTCTAATTATGATGATATGGTTGCTCAAGGATATGCAGATGGCGTCCATATGGGCCAAACGCTACAAGGCAATGACAAAACACCATCATTCTACATCTGGGCGGCGAAGGATAGTGAAGGCGCAAGACTGGATCGCATACAAGTGATCAAAGGTTGGTACGACGGTATTGAGCTTCAAGAAAAGATATACAATGTTGCAGTCTCTGATGATCGAGAAGTGCAAGCTGATGGCTTTGTTGTTGCTCTTGACAACAAGCTCAACATAGAGACAGGCACTTGGGATACATCAGTAGGTGCATCAGAGTTGAGCACTCTGTGGGAAGACCCTGATTATAATCCTGACCATGAGGCATTCTATTATGTAAGAGTTTTGGAAGTTAAAACACCACGTTGGACGCTATACGATCAGATACAAACGGATGTAGAATACACCGATGACACAGAAATGACGATACACGAGAGGGCATGGTCTTCACCGATATGGGTAGAAAGCAAGTAATGTGATAAGTGATATTTTATTTCGTCCATGTGTTCCTGAAGATGTAGAATTGGCGATACCGCTGATCTATTCTTCTGGTCCGACTTCATTTGATTATGTATTCAAAAACAAGAAGTATACATCGCTTGATTTTCTAAGATCAGCTTTTCTTACTCCAGGCGGAGAGTTCAGTTATGACAACCATGTCGCCATGATCATCGATGGAAAGCTATGCGGTATCGGAACGGCTTTTTCTAACAAAAAAGCAAAGTCCTTTTCTTTAAAAGACGCTATCAAGATTATAAAACTTTATAAACTACAAGCGTCAAGCGTAATGGCTCGTGGCCTTAAAGTTGAAAGCATCATAAAGCTCCCCAAGAAGAAAGAGGTGATCCTTGGACACATCGCCATAGCGCCAGAACTTAGAAGCAGAGGTTATGGACAAAGATTGATGGAGCATCTGATGAGCACGACTCAACTCAACTCTGGTGACTGTTTTGCATTGGATGTATCGGAGCTTAATCCTCGAGCGCAAGCGCTCTATGAGCGGTTGGGCTTTGAGGTTACGAAAGAGATGAAGTCAGAGTTAAAGAATCAGTTTGGGTTTGTGGCTAATCATCGGAGGATGGAAAAGAGAGGTTGATTTCTTTGGTTTCTGACAATGCTGTTTTAGCCTATTGGCTTTCTCACAATCCGTCGATGAGAGGTTAGAAGCCTTCATCTCAAGACTGTTCAGGTTCTAACAATCTGACGAGTCTTTGTCTTATTGAGTTATCTCTTATTATGGGTGGCCATGGATGATTGGAGTGGCGGCCAGACTCGCACAGGCTAAAAAAGTTAAAAAGAGGCAAACTCACTTCCTTTGCATTCTGATTGAATCAATAAAATGTAATACTCACCCTTTACAACTTTTTTACAGCGTTTTAAATCAGACGATTTTGCTCAACTTTTTTAAAAAGTTGTGAATCGAAAAAAGAATTAAAAGCAGCAAAGGTGTGTAACAATTAGCAGAACTTCGCTAATCGACTCTAGCGTATTGATTCTGTCTGACCTGCCAATGAGAGGTTAGAAACCTTCATTTCAACATGGTGATTAGCCTTTCGTTACTATACTCGACAAGCCGGTGCTTGTCGCTTCTTCGTAGAGTGATATTGATCACTCCAAACCATCACTTCGCTACAATTCAAAACTAACTCTACGCTTCAGTACACAATTCGTACAGTTCATTACAATTGACTTTAAAACCAGGTGCACTTGTATTCATATTTGACTCATCAAACGATTACAAAAATTCTTTACCTATGAAACGCCTTAGCATCCTAACCAAGAGATCCACGTACCTCACTACTCTGCTCATATCATCAGGGATCATCTTATTAAAAGATCACACAGAAGTACTACTGATGATGAAAGGTGGCATAAGTCCACAGTTCACTACACTTATTCTACAGTTGAGTACATCTGACTTTTATATGGGGCTGTTTTAGGGCCATCTTTATATTATCAACTACAAAAAACAAACACCATGTTTAGATTTTACTTCCTTTCACTCATTGCAACATTCACATTCACAACCTTCTTTGCGGTAAGCGACACCAACGCTCAGAGCTCTTACAGCCACAACGTCAACAATGGCAGTCATAAGATAAAAGTAAAGACGCCGCTTACTTCATTTGAGATCGAATACGAAGGAGAGATCATCATCTCCGACAACGACCAAGACATCGTAGGCATCACCGACGGAGGATACTTTAAGGTGAAGAAGTCAGCTTTTGGCAAGAAGCGCCGCATTGAGATAGATGCAGATCGTCACGGTCAGTTGACTAAGAAATATTTCGTCGGAAGACGTGAAAAAACATATATCCCTGATGGCAAAGACTGGTTAGCTGAAATGCTACCTGAGATTTTTCGCACGACGACTATAGGCGCCGAAAGTCGCATGGAGAGAATCTATGAAAAAGAAGGAGCCGACGGTGTTATAGACGATATCGAAGATAAAGACAGCGACCATGTCAAGTCAGAGTATTACAGCCTATTATTAGAAAAGAACTTGAGCCCTAATCAGCTTACTGAAGTAATAGAATCAATGGGTGATGAGATCGACTCAGATCACTATCTATCTAACATCCTTAAGGACAACAGAGATGCATTTTTATCTACAGACGAATCCATCAGTGCATATATAGAAGCTGCAGAATCTATCAGTTCAGATCATTACTTATCTGAAGTATTGAGAGATGCTATCGAAGACGACTCTATCTCGGAAGATCATGTATCTAAGTTATTAGGTATCACAAGAAGCATCAGTTCAGATCACTATATCACAGAAGTGCTCAACACACTTCTTTCTGACAGGGATATAAATGATAGCAACTTAAGAAAGGTGTTTTTACTATCAGAGAGTGTAAGCTCTGATCACTACAAGACAGAGTTACTGAAGGAAGCGATAAATACTCGCCGCACACTCGATGATGCCACCTTACAAATTGTTCTGGATGCACTTGACGATGTTAGTTCGGACCACTACGCATCAGAGATCATCAAGGAGATCAAGCGGCAAAATCTAACGGACCCGATGGTTGCGCAGGTCATATCTTATAGTGCCGAAAACATCCACTCAGATCATTATCTAACAGAGTCACTGAAACAGATGATCAACAATTATGACATCGGTGGCGCCAGCCTCGACGCTATCATCGAAGGGCTTGATGAGATAGGCTCTGATCATTATGCCAGTGAAGTGATCGAAGACCTTGCAGACCAGCGCAATCTTACAGAAGACCAATTGGTAAAAATATTTGAGGTGGTCGGAGATATCAACTCAGACCATTACCTCACTGAAGCACTAAAGCAGTTGGCTCCTCACGTATCAGAATGCGGAAGCAGAGTGGAAGAAGCATATAAAGATGCTGCTCGTAACATCAGCTCAGAGACATATTATGGCCGCGCTCTTAAGGCCATCGATTAATCACACGTCAACTTGTAAAAGTCTTCATGAAAACTCGAAGTGATCATAGCATTATGATTACTTTGAGTTCATGAGACCTACACCATCAACTCAAAACAATCTCATGCGACGGCAGATCACCACTGTTTTGTTAGGGATGCTAACAGGACTCATTATACATCTATATCTACTCTTAAGCGAGGAGTTTACCCTTTCGGAAATATCCGCTACAGGCATCATAGGCGCTATGCTGATCGGAGTCATCATCGCCTTCGCTGTTCTCTTTTTCTCAGATAGATTGAACAAAATCATCAAATGGGAAGAAAACGCTGGTGGACGTCTCTTAGCGGGTATATTGATTTCATTTGCCCTTGCTGGAGTTTGCTATTATACTTACTACAGTCTGACATGGGCCCATGTTGTTTCTATAACTGTTGAAACAATACCACTGGAAGCAGCCCCAATGGAAACCTCAGAGATATCTATGATCACAACGATCAAGTTAATGATACTCATCTTTGTATTGGCCCTTATCTATGCCATATTATCATATGCACACTACTCTTATCAATCAGTAGCGTTTGCTCAAGTCAACGGGATACAATTGAAAAGGGAGATCATAGATATCCAGATGGAAACGCTCAAGAGCCAACTTAGGCCGCACTTTTTATTCAATAGTCTAAATACTATATCCTCTTTGATCCATAGCGACAAAGATGAAGCGGAATTATTCATAAGAAGACTTGCCGATACTTATAATTACACACTCGAAAATTATAAAAAGAAATCAATCACCCTTAAAGATGAAGTTGCGCTTGTCACTTCTTATGTGGACATGATGAGAGCACGATTTGGCAAAAACGTAACCCTTCATAACAATATCCCAACAGAGTTTTTAAGTAGAGACATCTTACCTTTGAGTCTTCAAACCTTAATTGAAAACGCCTTAAAGCATAATGTCATCAACGACGATCAACAGCTGACCATATCGCTTGAAGCAAATGAGGATATAGTAAGAGTCGAAAACAATAAGACAACAGCTCCATCCTCAGTGGTCTCTAATAACATCGGCCTTGCCAACCTGCAAAAGAGATATAGACTGTGGGACAATCAGAAAGTAAGTATTCATGACCGAGAGCAATCTTTTGCTGTCTCTATACCCATCAGTTGAAAACACGTTTATTCACTGACTTCTGGTCCTTTAGGATATTTAGTCCAGTTATCACTGGCTCTATCGTGTATCTGTTGATTCTACTGGTCAATAACAGTATCGAGCAGGCACTTGATTCATTTATCAGTGATGAGTTCTTTGTTTGTATCGCCTTGGCTTTATTG
>CALIHL010000178.1 GCA_938022935.1 uncultured Saprospiraceae bacterium | reverse complement strand
TCGCTTGGTTATGGAGTTCATGAGTAACAACAATAGTATAACAGTGAACCCAAATGGCGCTTTAGCCTACTTCTTGGATATCAACTTTTTACACTTTGCCTTATTCTTATTTTTATTCTGTTCTGCATTGCTGATGTTGATTAGTAAGCTAACTGAACCGCAACCGATAGAATCACTGACCTTGGTAACATTTCAAAAAAAGGAAACGATTGCTTCTTTCCAATTATCTAAAGATGGTGTTCTTACGATCGTGTTAATCGCTTGTGTCTTGTTGCTGTGGTTGATATTTAGTCCATTAGGTATTGGGTAATCAGCTTTTGATTTAGTGTGGCCAAGGGATTCTTAGAGTTGGAATCCATATCCATGATAATTTGAAAATGTAAATAAAAGAAAGTAAAGTGAGCAGCCCATGCGTTGGACATTCGCATAAGATGTCACGTTACTTTCTTTTGCTTTTTATATCGTGATTATATTTTATTTGCCATCACATCCTGGTTTGGCATCGATATCGGATTCTAATCGCACATTGCTGATACCAACCTTAACACCTCCTTGTGCCGTCAATACAATTGCTGAACTGATCTTAGTCATATCTACACCTAAGGCGCCAAAGCAACTTAAGCTGATGCGATACTCTTGCCAATCTGCGGATGTAATGTTTATATCAAGAAACTTGTCACAAGCTGAGCCTTCACTACACATGCCTACTTGTAAAGCAGCATTGTTTCCATTAAAAGTTTTAGCAGAGAAAGTTAACTCCATCGCGCCGTTGGCTTGACGAGCCATGTCACTTGGTGATGCAGCACTAAGACGGACTTGATCTCCATCTGATTTTGTCCAATGTATACGAAGCGCATCTTCTTGGGCATTGTGATCTATCTTGCTCACGAGTAGTCCACCAACTGAAGTAGGGTAGCTTGCTATTTGCTTCACGAGATCACCAGAGCTCAACCAAAGTCCCCATGGTGCAACTGGAAGTCCATTATTATAAAATACGCCAGTAGAAGCTACAGCACTATTTTCTAATCCTGAGACAGTCGGTAGTGCTGCCATAGTGTTGTCACTTTTATAATTAAGTCCATAACCTAAGTCAAATAGTGGTTCATCACCATCAGTTGGAATTGCATTTGCTGGCCAAGCAAAAGAAAGACTTCCTGTAAAGTCATAAGACTTGTCACTTTGAAATATCATATCAGCGACACCACCACCTTCGCTTCCTGGTAACCAAGCGGCTATAAATGCGTCTGAGTTATTGATCTCAGGATTAGCCCAAAGGGGTCTTCCTGATAAGAAGACGGATACGACCGGTATGCCTTTGCTTTTATAAGATGCCAATGTGTTCACATCAAATCCATTGGGCTCAAAATCTAAATCTTCGCGGTCTCCTTGGAACTCTGCATAAGGATCTTCGCCATAGATAGCGATAACAACATCAGCAGCTTGATTAGAAACTCCGTCAGCAGCATGTATGACTTTTCCACCAGATTTGGCGACAGCTTCTTTTATACCATCTAAGATCGATTGGCTATTAGGAAACTCATCATTTGTATGACCAGTCCCTTGCCACGATCTTGTCCATCCGCCACAAGTCTTAGATATGCTTTCAGCACCATCACCAATCACGAGTACTGTCTTTGAAGCATTTACCGGAAGGGTGTTGTTGTTGTTCTTAAGTAAGACCATCGACTCGCGCACTGCTTGTCGTGCTATCGCTCTATGATCAGGCAGTCCGAGAAGCTTTTCATCTCCTGCGTTAGGACGAGTACTCGGTGCTCCTTTTGTAAATATACCAGACGCGATCTTTACCCGAAGGATACGACGGACGGCATCATCCAATCGAGTCATTGGGATCTTACCACTATTGACATGCTTAAGCGTACTCTCATAGAGGCCTTTCCAGCTATCAGGAGCCATGTACATATCAAGACCGGCAATCAAGGATTGAGGACAGTCTGTGTTCGTACAGCCAGGGACTTGACCATGACCATTCCAATCGCCAACTACAAAACCGTTGAATCCCATTCTGTCTTTTAAGACATCTGTGAGGATCTCTTTGTCGCCGTGTAGCTTTCTGCCTTGCCAGCTTGAGAAAGACGCCATGACCGTTTGTACGCCAGCAGGTATCGCGCTATAGTAACCCGCTGCATGTGTATCTTGTAGTTCGCTTTCACCTATAAGGGCATCACCTTGATCGACGCCTTTGTCAGTGGCACCATCTGCGAGAAAGTGCTTTGCACTTGAGATCACTCTACCTGCACCCATAAAGTCGTCCGCTCCAACTCGGCCTTGTAAGCCATAGACGATGCGATCGCCATAAGACTTCACAACTGCTGGGTCTTCTGAGAATCCCTCGTAGCTTCGGCCCCAACGTAGGTCTTGAGGTACGGCTAGTGTAGGAGCGAATGTCCAGTCATGTCCTGATACTGTCAACTCATGAGCGGTTACTTCCGCTATGTCTTCCATCAAGTCAGGATTGTGCATAGCACCCAGTCCGATGTTATGAGGAAATATGATCGCACCCGTAAGGTTAGCATGACCATGCACTGCATCGATGCCCCATATCGTAGGTATGGCGATCTCAACGCCTTCTGGATCTATGGAGGCGTTATAGTATAAGTCGGCCATCTCTAGCCAGCTCTTGGTATCCGCGTAGGGGAGAGGCCCTGGAGCAGAGTTGCCACCGCTCAGGACAGAACCTAAGCGATACTTCTTAACTTCTTCTGGTGTAACAGAACCATTGTCGGCTTGTATGACTTGACCAACCTTTTGCTCTATAGTGAGCTTAGGCATGATCTCATCTATCTGCGCTTCTATCGATGGATCCAATGGTAGAGCCTTGATGCTGGTCCAAGTGTCGAGGTTGATGGTTGTGGATTGTGCATGTGTAGTGGCTGCGGGCTTGGATTGTTGCTCACAGCTGACGAACAGCAACAGAATAGTTGAAAGTATAAGGGATGACGATTTCATGAATTTGACGGACTTCATATCTCAGTATTTGATAGTAAGAATATCGAATGATCTCTGCGGATCAAAACGGGCGGTAAGATATGTTATATTGTAGTATAAGTGCTAATCTGCGTCATTTGAGAATTTAATTATCCCGCTGCTCAAAGTCTTCGGTTTGTTTGGCCGTTATCCTTTGAATGACAAAATAGATTAATAGAACTAATAGGCTTGTCCAGATCAAACCATAAGCACCGATGAGTAGGCTATGAAAGTTCATGACCGTCTTCTTTCAGCTTGACTGCTGTGCCATAAGCCAATATTTCTGCGGTGCCTTGCATGATCATGGCCGTAGTTAGCCTAACGTTGATGACTGCGTCTGCATTTAGGCTCGATGCATCATGTATCATCCTTTGTATAGCTTGCTCCCGTGACTCCGCCTGAAGTTTTGTGTATTCGCTGATCTCTCCGCCTACTATGTTCTTAAGTCCTGCAAAGATGTCGCGTCCGATGTTTCTGGCTCTTACAGTACTTCCTCTGGCTATGCCTAAGATTTGTACGACTTCTTTGCCTGGGATAGATTCTGTGGTTGTGATTTGCATGAAATGTTAGTTTATGATGATATACTGTGCCACAGTTACTTCTCTGATTCTTTTTTATTCTTGCTTGATTTCTTCTTCTCTGTTGATAGCCATATCTGATATACCGATGCTATAATTAGAGTCATCCATGCAGTTATACTAATTCGTCCGTTTTCAATATCAGCTCCCATCTGGTATATATGAACAATGAGTAACACTATTGCTATTATGTATAGTCCATATCCGACGCTCTCTTTGGTTTTGAGTTCCATCTTTTTCGTTTAGAGGCTTAAATTGTTGACTTGAAGATAACAGAAAGTATCTTGTAGTCATCTGCTCCATCAGTGCAATCAGCTCAATTCGTTATAAAGCCTTGGGTTACTTCTTCGGAACCACTTTCAGTATGATTCTCTTATATCGAGACAAAGAAGGACTTCCCTTGTCACTAACTTTGAGGATGATATGAATGGTTTGTTCTGTATTAAC
>CALIHL010000177.1 GCA_938022935.1 uncultured Saprospiraceae bacterium | reverse complement strand
ATTGATGATCAATTTGCGGAAGCGAACATCATCATCAATCTGGCTGGATCAGGTATAGCAGAAGGACGATGGACACAGCAGCGCAAAGAAGAAATCATGAGTAGCCGGCTTGATACAACTGACCTTCTAATCAGCGAGGTCAAGAGAAGAAAGATGGATATCGAGACTTACATCTCTGCATCAGCGATTGGATATTATGGAGATGGCGGTGATAAACTATTGAAAGAAGAAGATGAAATCCAGACCAAGGAGTTTTTATCAGAAGTCTGTGACGCTTGGGAAAAAGCAGCGCAAAAAGCTTCATCTATAACGGATCAAGTCTGCATCCTAAGGATAGGGACTGTGCTATCTCCTTCGGGTGGTGCCTTAGAGAAGATGGATGTAACGATCCCTTTTGGTGTAGCTAACTTCCTGGGAAGTGGAAAGCAGTTGATGAGCTGGATACATGTCGATGACCTCTGTAAGATGATACAGTATAGCATGGAGCAACAACTTGTAGGCATATACAACGCAGTAGCTCCAGAGGTAGTCAGTAACAAGGCATTTACACGGTCATTGCGAGATGTGGTCAACCCAAACGCAATCGTGCTTCCAGCACCAGCATTTGGTATCAAAATGATGTTTGGAGAGATGGCACGTGTCGTGCTCAATAGCTCTAATGTCAGTGCTGAAAAGATCCAGGCTTCAGGGTTTAAGTTTTCTTACCCTACTGTAGATCAAGCACTTAGACAATTATACCCGAAAAAGAAGTGAAAAAGCCAAGACCATGAGGTCTAAGGCTTATCAAATACTTCTATCTCTTTGTTCACTTTTATAAGATCTGTAAAGTGTCCTTTAAATCTTGTAGCACGAACCATGTGGTTGTCTATCCAGTGATAGTTACCACCACGAGGTTTTTCCATCAATAGGCCATGGTATTTGAAGCCATGCTTCTTTAACCAAGTCTCTGACACTCTTCTGTGCTCCTCGGTCCGAGAAGTGAAAAAAGTGATAATATGACCTTCATCGTACCATTTGTTAAGTATCTCAAGTGCGTCTGGAAATGGCTCACATGTCACCATTCTCTCTGGCTCCTCGTTAGGCACATCCTCGCATATCGTTCCATCAATATCGATGAGGTAGTTCTTCACATCATCAGGTAGAACAGGACTTAACAATAGTCCTGATTCGTCTTTTAACTCCTTAAGCGTATGATCACTCATATATCTAAAAATTTATAATGTCTTGTGGATTGATGGGTTGGCCGTTATGCCATAACTCAAAATGAAGATGAGGTCCACTCGACAGTGTACCCGTATTTCCTATGATGGCGACAGCTTCTCCAGCTCGAACAAATGTACCTTTCTCTTTTAACAATAGCGAGTTATGCTTGTAAAATGACAAAATGTTATCGCTATGCTGGATACCGATCGAGTACCCCGTCTCCAAGTCCCATCCAGAACTAAATACAATGCCATCCATCATCGCCAGTATAGGCGTTTGCGCAGGTGCTAAGACATCTACGCCGTAGTGCTTTATCGTTGGATCAAACTGAGAACTAACCAAGCCCGATACTGGATGATAGACGGTTTGATCGTTGATCGACTTGAGCAGGTCTACATCACTGATGTTAGAGACTCCTTTGTCTTCTTTATCAATTGGCTTAGCGGTATTAGCCTGACTAGCGACTGTCTCACTCATGGTAAATGCTTCATCACTGAGTGGAGGCAAAGATCCTATCTCCGAGTCTGCAAGGCCTGTGCTGAGCAAAGTTCTCATAGCGCCGATATAGGTGGACTGGGCATCTATCTTCACGGCTAGTTCATCAACACCATCTATGAGTTGTAAGAATTGTTGGTTGGACTCGATCTTACCATATCCAGGTATCAATCTCTTCAGAGGTGTAAAAGCTAACAAGCTGAATATCAGACCACAAAGCAACAAAAGGACCATAGAAGAAGCCACGTAGATACTACTCGGAGACAGATTAATAGATCTAACCTCGGAGAAGTCTTCGCTCCTATAGACGACTAATTTGTAGTCATCAGAACCTTTATCAGGATTCTGGGATTTTTGCTCAGGCTTTCGACTCGACACTTATACTGCTCTTATTAAAATATTTGCGGTCCTTTGGGTGTTATTCTTATGCTTGTTATAACAGCAAAACGTAGCTTTTAGCAGCCATACATTTAGCGAAAGCAAAATTATACTTTTTATAACTGACATATGGTCGCTCAAAGTGTTTACAAATTAGTCTCGAATAGATGAAGTCTACATTACTCAGATGTACAGTTGTATTATCGTTGCTAGTCATGCTGCCTGCATGCGTCACCACTAAACCTTCTAAGAAAGAACCCGGTTGGCTGAAGAAGAAGATGCATGATATGAATGCCCGTTACAATGGCATCTTCAATGCTAAAGAACTCTATAAAGCCAGTGTCTCCCAACTCGAAGGCGTACATGAGGACAACTTCAACCAAGTCTTAGACATATACCCTTATGGCTCTGATACAGACAGAAAGTTAGTTGAAGATAACATGGACTTAGCTATTGAAAAGGTTGTGAAAGTGGCAGCCCTCCATGAACCCAGTAAGTGGGTGGATGATTGCTATGTCATCATGGGCAAAGCCCAATACCTCAAGGGCGATTATGAGTCGGCTGAAGAGACTTTAGAATACTTCGTTGAAGACTTTAACCCAAAAGATCCTACCTCAAGAGTCTATCAATCCCCTAATAGAAAGACAAGCTCCAAAGATCGAAAGAAAGAACAAGCGAATGAGCGTAAGATCCAAAAGGAAGAAAGAGAAAAAGTAAAAGAAGAGAAAGAGAAAACAAGAAAGCAAGAAGCTAAGGATAGAAAGAAAGCGAGAAAAGAGGCCGAAAAGGAAAGAAAGCAAAGAAATAAGGATCGTAAGAAAGGCAAGAAGACACCAAGGAAGCCAAAGATAGAAACTCCTGCTCCAGTAGAAGAAACGAAGAAAGAAGTTACCGCTATAGCCAGTACGGACAATGAAGTGCCTCTTGATCCAGATGAAGAATATCTACGTAAGATCGCTGAAGAAGAAAAAAAGAAGAAAGAGAAAAAGATCGAAAAAGATGGTGGCCAAGGTGGATTCTTAAAGCATAAGCCAGCTTACCACGAAGGCATGTTATGGCTTACAAAGACACTCATCGCTCGAGAAAAGTGGATAGAGGCCAACTACTTCTTGGATAGACTCGAAAACGAAGTCGGTGTACTCGACAAAGTAAAAGAAGAACTACCTACCGTAAGAGCAGATTTTTACCTCCAGCAAAAAGATTACGCCAATGCCACGACGGCTTTGGTCAGTGCTATAGACCAATCACCAGACAGGAAGCTTAAAGCAAGAATGGCTTTCATCCTTGCGCAAGCATATCAGATGAATGGTCAAGCCGCAGAGGCACAGAAGGCATTTGCATCCGTAAAGAAGTTTAAGACAGGTTACGAGATGGAGCTTAACGCTGAGTTGAACCAACTAAAGAACGCTTGGACCGCTGGCACATCATCAAGTACAGACATCGTCAGAAAGCTTGAGAAGATCGCTAAGCAAGATCGTAATCGTAACTACCTCGGTGCTATCTATTCTTCTATCGCTGAAGTTAAGTTGGTCGATGGTGATAACGCTGGTGCTATGGAGTACTTCCAAAAAGCGCTTGCCAGTAGCGCTTCCAATTCAGTGAAGGCTGATATCTACTATAGACTGGGTACGTTGTTCTTTGGACAAGAAGAATACGCCTCAGCTAAGCTCTACTATGACAGCACACTGGTTGTCATGGATGAGAAGGATCCCAGATTCAAACCTACAACGAGATATGCGGCAAGCTTAAAGGATATAGCTAAGAACTTGGACATCATCGATAGTCAGGACAGCCTACTACGA
>CALIHL010000176.1 GCA_938022935.1 uncultured Saprospiraceae bacterium | reverse complement strand
ATCAGAAAAAATCAAATCCTTTTACATTTTTTAACACTCCTTATCTTCTTACAGCCATCAATCCTTCTTGGACAACTGACGCTACAAGTGCTCCATCCCTACTAAATATATTGCCTCTAGTAAAGCCTCTTGCGTTGGATGCACTTGGGCTGTCCAATTGGTAGAGTAACCATTCGTCAGCTCTAAATGGTCTGTGAAACCATAGCGCATGATCCAAACTGGCAAAGAACATCTCCTTATTTTCTAATTTGTCTCTATGCGGCAATATCGCAGTCCCCAACAAATTATAATCAGAAGCATAGGTCAATACTTCTTGGTGCACTCTTAAGTCATCGCTCAGCTTACCTTTGGCTCTAAGCCAAACGTGTCTAAAGGGTTCGCTCCTTTTAGGATTTAGCGGGTCATGTACCTCAACAGGTCTAAACTCTATCGGGCGCTCATGATTAAAGCGCTTATAGAGATCTGGAGCTTTATCTTCAAGATGGCTAATTAGTTCGATATCAGTCTTCAAGTCTTCCGGTCTTGGCACTTTAGGCAGATCGATCTGATGATCAAACCCTTCTGTTTTTTTCTGAAAGGAAGCAGCTGTAATAAAGATGGGTTTGCCCTTCTGTATCGCTACTACCCTACGTGTAGTAAAAGTGCCGCCATCCCTACTTCTGTCAACATCATATACAATCGGAACATTGATATCACCTGTCAATAAAAAATAAGCATGCATACTATGCAGTACGCGATCTTCTGGCACTGTCTGATGAGCAGCATGGATAGACTGGGCAAGTACTTGGCCTCCAAAAACTCGATTCCAAGGTGCCATATAGTTCTGGCCTCTAAATATGTTTTCCTCTATCTTCTCGAGTTCCAAAAGACTCGTGAGCTCCGCTGTAGAATTCATGGCACGAAGGTAGTTGATCCAAAGCTAGCAACCACATAGATTAATCGCGTTGTCAATAAAAGAAAGATCATTCTTGATCCATAGCTTCTTTCAAGGGCAAGTCATCCACGAAGACATCGTCAAGAAGGTATCTATCATCTGAGATATAAACTTTAGCGTATACATTCTGAGTGCTATCCTGGAGGGCATTTCTATAAAGGTCTTCTGCAGCTTGAGCTTTATATTCGTTCATATAGAGTCTGTCGAATGGTAGCGTATAGCTTGCCTTGCCAGGACTTGTTGTAAATAGGTTTAGCTCTATATAAGTAGCATCTATTGGTTGAGTATATTCTACTGATGAGATGAATGCGAATCCATCCTTATCTATGTCGACCAAACCAAAGTAGGGAGGATTTTTCATCTCTACCCCACTTTCTTTTACTTCTATATTTTCAAATCTCAGTGCGATATACTTTCCACGAAAAGGGTCGTTTGGATCAAGAGGTGCACATTTAAATTTGTATGCTACTCCTTCATTGAAAGTATTGTTCTCATTTACGATCATCCAAATAGGAAAGCAAATCAATGCGACTGCATAGATGGCAAAAGCAATAAGTCTTTTATTTGAATTCATAGTTTATTCAATTAAAGATTTTCTGCGTTGGATGATTTTATAATTAACAAAGAAGAATCCAATGCCTACGCCAATGAACAATAACCCTCGAATAACAAATGGAATATCCACATCAAAAAATCGGCAGATGACGAGTGTCGTTATTATAAGTAAACCATAGTTAACTATACCTAGATGATTTTCTTCGCTTCCTTTGTAAATAGTCCCTACTGCGAGCGCTAACAAAAATAGATTAGTCAGTATGACCGCAAAAACGGAAGAGGCTGCTGAGCTAAACAAGATTATTGGGAAAATGATAAATGCATAGTCCTTTATGTGTAATTCGCTCTGCTGCATCTTCTGATAAATCAAATATCCTGCAACAGCCGTCAATAGAAAAGAAAAATAAAAAGACACAGATCCTATACGCCCCAACAGTTCGGAAGAGTCAATATCAAAACTACAGATCAACAAGATGACGATCATCCCTAAGGACCCAATGATCCGATACCCGTTAGCAAATAGTCCAACATCTTTTAGGTGTGGGTTACTACTCAATAAGTAGAAGCAACTAAAAAGTGAAAAGTAGACCATAAACAACCACTCGTTACTTTGAAGTTCAATTGTCGCTAATAAAATAGAAATACTTATTGGTATTGCCCAGTGATGAAAGAAAGTAGAATTGCTTCGTGGATACTTCTGAATCAGCAGAATATAAAAAGGGGTGGCCATTAATAATAAGATCCAGTGGCCATATCTATCCCAACCATAATCGTGGCCGTCATAACCAGCCATAACTCCATAGCTTGTCACACCGGCGATGTAAAGCAAGGACGAGACCCGTGAAGGCATAATATAAAGTATGGGCAATGAAGCGACAGCCCAAGTCAACATAAAGCCTTTTAGCGAACCCGGCATATGATAGATCTGACTGATCAGAGCAACACAAGCACCAAACGCAAATATCAAGAACACTGCACTCCCTTCTTTCCAAGTAGAACTATCGCTACGTTTAATCAAGGAATATATACATGCTGCTATACCCAGAACAACAGGAAGCAGTGCAAGGATACTTTTTATCGATCGACTTAGATCATCCCAATTATGCGCTACGATGAGAATCAATCCAACACCTACAAGCAGTGCACCAAGGACTCCAAATATCCCCAGCATACGAGAACCACTTGAAGTTTGATTTTTTTGTTGATAGTATTCTTTAATCTTCTGACCAGTCTCAGAGTTGATCACTTCTGACTCTAGTAACTCTTCTACGAAGGACTGAACACTATACTTCATTGTTTCGAAATTTGAATACAAATGATGAAAGAGAACTATTATACTTCAATTACGATGCTAAAGATACGATTGCCTTTGTAGCTTATCATTTCACAAAGGCTGACCCGTGAATGGGCTTATCTTAGGTACGGGATTGCCACTCATCCGACGCCAAGAATTAATCTGACCTACATGTGTCAGTGCATCTGAGATATACCCATTGATCAAATACCAAAATGAAAAAGATTGATCCATTCTCTTCAAGTAAACGGTCTTGGTCCTTAGTTCTTCATCAGAAAGTTGAGCTAGGTAAGCTGAGAGATCCTCCAGAATATCAAGAATCGATCCTCTAGCTTCAGCGAATGTCTGCGTCATATAAGTGCCTCCACTTTCAGTTCGTATGGATTTGCTGGAACTGCTAACAAGATGAAAGATGTGCATATTGACTTCTTCGATATTCATCGAGCTTGGTACCGGGCGATATAGGATATCATCAGGCTGTAAGGCTTCAGTAGCCACTCGATATCTAAAACCAAGAGCGTCAATGAGTCTTTGAAGTACTGTAGCTGCAGATACTTTATCGGGTGGTGCTGGGAGGTTGTAATAAGGATTTGCCATAAGGCAAATATACTCATGCACTAAGGATAATAAAGGATATTATAAAACCCCAAAAAAGTACAAGAAGCCAAACACTGAAGCAGTGAATACAACTATAGCTACCACTGAATTAGTCAAATCACGTGAGCGTGCTTTACTCATATTTTCTCTTATAGACGCACGGTCCGTTGATGATTTGTTATCTATGACTTCTACTCCATAGCTAGATCTTTTATTTAAGGCCTTCTTGATAGCGTTATATGTGGAAGAGACTCTACTCTTTGGTGCATACTGAAGACTTCGATTATTCTTGTTAGACTGGATGTTATGTGTGCCAAAAGCCATAGTAGAAGATTTTGATTTATACACATAAGATAAGATCTCACCTCTATAAAATTCCCAAGAATACGACGAAGCTCTTGTAAATCAAGACAAAATCATCACTTGACGATCAGCACGCCCCGCATCGTAGCAGCATGCGCAGGGAAAGTGCAGACATACTGATATCTCCCTGGATTCATTGGCGCTTCAAAGTATATCACATCGTTACTATTGGGCCTCAACAAGGAGGTATGCACTATGATATCTTCTGACTCTGGTATAAAGCCTAGCTCTTCTCCTTTGAGACCCAAGTTCATCGCCAATGTAGCTACATCATCTGCAGTACCTGGTTTTACCAAAAGCATGTTGTGCGCCATATCATCAGGATTATTAAAGACAAGCTTTACCTTATCACCAGGCCTTGCTCGTAAGACTCTTTTGTCAAATAACATCCCTGCGATAGCTTCAATCTCAAGTGTCACATCTGGACCATTAGTCCACGAAGAAGGTTGGGTATTAACTCGTTTTGCTGACGGCCTCTCTTTATAATTAGCACCAGTCATGTCATGGTCACTGTGATCCATATCATGACTTGCGACTACAGCAGGCGTGACAGCATCTTTCCCTGGGATCTCATTGATAGTATAGTAGCCTGTGTTGTGCAAGAGCTCCTTTCCTTTAGCAGATCTTATGCCTGTTGCTTTTATCTCATTGACATAGCCATGTCTTAGTCCTTCTACATATAGTCTGGCGCTCATATTATCTTGAGCCACTTCTACTTTAAATACCGTACGTTCTTCTTGATTGATTGGAGGGCTACCGTATATATGATGATATTGAAAATTAAAATCAGTGATGCTATATGAGTCTGGATTTGCTGCTGTTCTTCTGTCTACCTCCTCGGTAAATGATATAACAAAACCATCTGGTTGGATATTAACAGCATGCATCTCAAAAGGCGTTACACCCGTCCACTTCAATCTTTGCAATCCAAACTTTTTCTTACCCGTTGAAGCCCATCCACGGTTAGTCATCCCAACGTACATAGTGTTATCAGGTGCCCACTCCATCCTCAAAAGACCAGAAGAGAAGCCTTCTTTAAATGGAAAACAAATACCCTGATAAACATCATTGACTTTCTCTTGGTAGACCCTCATGATCTTACTGTGTCCTTGATCACCAACAAGCAGTTGCCCTGCAAATGGACCCCAACCTTCTGGCACGATCTCAACATCAGAAGTGGATATGCCCATCAGTGTATGTGGAAACCAAACTGACGGCGGTTTAATCGCCGATTCCTTTTTAGAATAATCATATAAAGTAGTTGGCTCATCATCTGTTATATCTTCAAACTTAAGTGTCAGTGGTGACCCTGGTTCTCCAGTCCACTTCAATCCTTCAGGGTTTCCTACAAAGTCTCCTTTCTCAACATGCGTCATCCGTCCAGAACCAACCCAATCTCCTTGGTTCTCTGTATAAAAGACATCCCCGTTTTTATTAAATCCAAATCCGGCAGGCGAACGCATACCTGTTGCGATAGGCGTCATATCTCCTTCAGGGCTGATCTCAAGCATCCATCCACTCCATTTAGATAGACTTGCGCCTCTTCCTATCCAAGCAAGATTGAGCGTGATCAGCATGTTGCCATTAGGCAGAAACTCTGGGCCATAGGCATATTCGTGATAGTTGCCTTCAAGATCCCAATTATAAATGTTGTCAAATAAATCTCCTCGTCCGTCTCCATCCGTATCAGTGATTTTTGTCAACTCTCCTCTCTGAGAGAGGTAGTAAGATCCATCTCTAAATGCAAGCCCCAGCGGTTCATGAAGTCCTTGTGCATATCTTTTAAACGTTGCTCTATTGCTTTCTGGGTTTTTAATCACCCACAGCTCTCCCCTTCTTGTTGTGGCACCCAAGTTTCCATTATCATCAAAGGCCAAACCTCCAACTTCCAATTCTACATTGTCAGGGATAGGGACAGTTGTAATCTTATAATAAGCTGACTCTTTATCAGCAATATCTGTTTGTCCAAGTATCGGTTGCACCCAGATCAACAAACTGAGCAACAACAACAATTCTAATTTATAATTCTTAACACTCATCTTTCAATCTTCTAATCGTTACCAATATATCTCATAAGACAACTCACTTGATGGTGCGATAGTCGCTACTATCTTATCATCACTTACTTTCCAATCTGCATCAGCGTTGTTCGATCGCACGAAGTATTGGTTATCAATTGAATACCAACCATCTGAAATCTCCTTGATGCCATCCCCTGATGCCACTTCATATTGATAGCTTCCTTTATCTACACTGATAACACGGGAAGCGCTCTTCTTACCTTCAGTAGGAGATACTTTGTCTGTGATGTTCATATTATCACATGTATACCTGAATGTTGGCAAACCATCACTTCCAATTGTGTAGCCATTAGGTTTACAATTAGGATCGCTCATGTCTGTTATCGAAAGTTCTGCTGCAACGGGATCCAATCTCTGCTCCGCTCCTCTGCCATTCCACATACGAGTCACATCAGCAAACTCGCCTTTCCAAAGGTTGATCAACTCATTGTTACGAGTATCATAACTATAGTGGATGCCTTGTGGTGTGCCTACAGATAAGATGTGGGTTTTCTTTTGACCATAGTGATCTGCAAACCCCCTAATCAGCTCTGGCTCATCACCAACCTCTAAGACAAAGTCTGATTGAACAGGCCAATCAGTAGTTGCTTGTGGCTGATCCCTCATGGGAAATGCTGCTTTCTCTATACCGGGCCCTTCTATCTTCATATTGATCCTAGCCCCCCATACTTCTTCATAGTATGATTGCTTGAGTTTATGTGTCCCTTTAGTTAGCTCTACCACTCCTCTCTCTGTACCATATCCTGGATCTCCTTGGTTGTGTACGACAAGCTGTCCATCTATATAGGTGTTACCTCCATCATCGATACCCGTTTCAAATAAGTACTGACCATCTCGTGGTACTTGTATATCACCTTCGAAGACCATGCAAAAACCATCATTCATGCCAGCTAAGGATTCAAGGTCATCAAAGTTCTTTGCTTCTCCTTCCTTTATAACTTCTAATGTTGAGAAGTCAGGGATGTAATCAAACTTTCCTTTGAAGACCTTATAAGTAAGATTAGAAAGCTTAACACTTTCATTTGTATAGGTCTTATAATCAATGTTTCTAATTGCTATCGGCCCATGGTCTCCTTGTATCATAAAGGGAGCCAAGGCAACTTCATCAGCATGTGGCGATCCGATAGTTGGTCCAGTCACCTCAACATTTTTTTGTATGAGGTAGTCATTAAGATAGATATGATCAAACTTAGCATTCGCTGTTTTATTTCCTTGCGCATCAAAGCGCGGGGCTCTAAACAACACTTTAAATTTTTGCCATAAGCCAGCCGACCGAGCAGCGTTGAGTATCGGAGCACTTCCTCCAATTGTTTCTTTTTGATCAGCGTTTTTCCATTGAGCATATACTCCTCCAAGATCATCAGAACTTACATTTTCATCCTCAGCTGTATCCCGTAATTGCAGCTCATATCTTCCTTGGAAGTAAACTCCAGAATTAGACTCTTTAGGTAAGAGTACTTCGAACTCGATCTCTATATCTCCATGCTCAATATTTGAAAACAAGTGAGCACCATCAGCTGCGTTATCTTGATCTCTAACTC
>CALIHL010000175.1 GCA_938022935.1 uncultured Saprospiraceae bacterium | reverse complement strand
CGACCTGTCGAGTTTGGCGTAAAGCAGTTCTGTCAGATCTGTAACAAGTGTTCTGATAATTGTCCGCCTAGGGCTATTCCAAAAGGCGAACCTCAAGATACACCGCCTAACATGTCAAGTCTCAAAGGCATCTCCAAGTGGACCGTCAATGCGGAAAAGTGCTTTAAGTTTTGGGTAGGCATGAACACTGATTGTGCCATCTGTATACGAGTTTGTCCATACAACAAGGATTATACCCGATGGTACAATCGATTAGGTATTAAGCTGGCTAATAGCCCGATGCGTAAGCTCATGCTCAAGCTCGATATATGGCTAAAGCTGGGCGCACGCAAGACCAGTGATCTTTGGTGGCCTAAGAGAGGTTAAACTGTGTTAATTTTTAGAAAAGAAGTAAACACTCCCAGCGTCATTTCTATCGCCTTTGGCGCCGACTATAATATGATCCTCAAAAATTCCTACAACACCAAATAAATCTCCATATAATAAATCCCCACTTATGACGTCACCAACTCCATCACTTGCATTGAGTTTAGCTTCCTCCCGAAATCCATTTTCAGTAATTTTAAATATGTAAGCACTACCTTTTCTATTATCGTCACCTGTGGCTCCTATTACAGCATAACCATCTGAAAGATCTACAGAACTTCCGAATCCATCAAAACTTCTGGCATCACAAGAAACAATCTTGTCTGTTTCAATCCATAAGTCGTTTTCTCTTCTAAAAACATACACACTCCCGGTTTTTGAATGCTCCGGCGCACCAATAATAATAATATCACCTGAAATACTAACCTCCCCAAATAGGTCGTGTACTGCACCATCATTAGGCAGCAATTTGGTCACTCCTTGCCATGAGGAACCGGTCCTTTTATACACGTAAGCACTGCCTGCCCAAATTCCATTATCATTATCGAATTTAGATCCGATCACAACATCCTCCGCGTTTTCTGATATACTTGCACTAGACCCAAATCCTTGGCCGCTCAATTGATCAGTAGGCACAAACATAACATCTTGAGTCCAAGATGACTCGGCTAATTCAAATATATACGCTGCTCCAGATGCAATATTGTTTATTATATGATTAGCTGAACCAATGACCGCTATAGTTCCTGAAACATCGACTGAAGAGCCAAATCGTCCGTGTACACTAATATCTGTCGGCTTTAATTTGTCTTCTTGAAGACACTTAAAACCAGATTTTAAAAAAAAAAAAAACACTCCCCCCAACATCTCCTGGAGCTCCAACGAAAATATAGTCACCAGATATACTAACGGCTTCACCAAAAAAGTCCTGCGATGAACCATCGTCTGCCTCTAAAATTCCATCCACACTCCAAGAATTTTGATATCTTTTGAAAACAAAAGCTCTACCTGAAGCGAAACCACCCCTATCTGGTGCTCCAACCACTGCATAGTCATTAGAGACATCTATAGAACTACCTAAATTTTCCCAAGTAACATCATTCTCAAACTTTCCATCTTCATTAGATGCAGAAATTCCGCCCCATTTATTTTTTGATTTAGTAAGTGAAAGCCACTCATCTCCATTCCATCCTTCAAAATCCTCTTTATCCTTGTTCCAACGTATAGTACCTTCTTTAGGTGTATCATCAATTGCATCAGACAATACAATGCCTCCATCCACAACAAGTTTCTCTTCTATTACTTCTGCTCCATTCGTCATGTCTCCTATTTTGACATTACCAGACTTTTGGACTGTGAGCATATTTCGCCTATGTGATGGGCCCGGCCCATTGCCTATTTCAAAAACAACATCGGCTCCTGTATCATCCCATACAGTCTTCGCCCCTCCAAAGAGAGCATATCTTCCAATTGACACCTCAGCATATGAGTTTGCCTCTGTGCCTAACCCAGCTGCTAAACTATAATTGCCTGATGCTTGTGTACCTGAGCCAAAGGCAGTTGATACATTTCCAATATTGTTATAACTCCATGCAGATGTCATGTTCCCAACCCTAAGAGAACCTTTGGTTGGTTGCCACATTAATTTCAATCCATTACTTGTAGAGTCTTGACCAAAAAGAACCATGTGATTTTCATCCACATGAAGACCAGGTTGTGACTGTCCGAATAATATCAACGTACAGCTAAAGAATAAAAGAAATAACGCTATAGGTTTCATATCTCGAAATTCATTGTTGAAGTCCGAAGTTATTGGTCGCTCCGATAATAGACCAGGCTGTTTAGTGAACGGTAGTGTCGATTGTGTTAACGGTGGGGCAGGATGAGCGAGTGGTATATTCTCATAACACGAATTAAGTCCAAGGACATGAACTTAGTTACAACAAGGACTACAATCAATGTAACAATCGATTAGCTATCAAGCTGGCTAATAGCCCGCTTAGAAAGTTGATGTTAAAACTCGATATATGGCTAAAGCTGGGTGCACGCAAGACCAGTGATCTTTGGTGGCCAAAGAGAATCTAAATGGCTTAATCCAGCGTTTCGCGTGTAGAGCTTCTGCTTGAAGAACCTCCATTATAACCACCCCATAATGTAAGCGCGACAGTAACACCAAAGTAATTTGACTGACCTTCTTTTAACGTCAAATTGTACTGACCTTGCAATCTAACATGGTTGAACTCATAACCGATTCTTGGCGCTAAGCCAAAACCAGTCGTACCTTTTATTACCTCTTCAACATTGTTGTTAGTAACTGTGACAGTGCCTGTAGAAAACAATCCTAAGCCTATACCCGCAAAGCCTCTTTGCCCTGAAGTATTACTAAAGTAGTAATCGCCTAAAAGTAACGAAGCCCCTGTGATACCAAAATCTGTATTAGCTGCTCCAAAATCACCGCCAAATATAGCTCCATCGCCGCCTATTCCTATTGAAAAATTGTCAGTGGCATTGTATCGCAACTCTCCTCCAAATGCTAACCCTCCATCTACATCCCCATCCAAAGGCACGGCATATCCAAATCTAAATACATCCCATTCAAAATCTACATAAGAAGGGGCCTGACCGAACATTAGTAAAGAGCTAAAGATCATCGTTACTGCGAGTGAAAGTCTTTTCATTATTGCTATTTTAAAACAAGATAAGCCTTCTGTTCATTCATAATAGTTATGGGCAAGAATGAATCAGGATAAATTGCAACTGGACTGGTCTTAGAAAGAGATTAAATAACATGTTCTTCTTTAGGTTATATAAATATAACATGATCTTAACGATTCCCTTATAAACAACCCGTCATCCTAAAAGTGATATCATGCATTTCAATTAAGTTTGAATTACCTTGTTATCTTAATATTGACCAAAGGAAGAAGTCGTTTTATGCATTTACTAAGAAGAGTAGTTTTGATATGTTGGGCCATGCTCTTTACAGTAGCTGTCTCAGGACAAAAGCAGAGCTATTATGACGGCCCCTACATATATCAAGAAGAAGATAGCTTGTTGATACAATGGGTCGCCAAGGGAGCGGCTTACGATACTATGCTATTAAGAAGCTCAGCAACCTTCTTCGATGTTGATGCTCTTCCGAAGGTTGATCTACAAAAACTTAGGCCTGCAGCTTTGGCTTCTGCTACATATACTGATGTAGATGAAGTATTTGCGGTTAGCGATATACATGGTCAGTATGATTTGTTCAGATCTTTGCTTAAAGCAAATAAAATAACAGACGAGGACGGGAAGTGGACCTATGACAGCGGTCATCTTGTTATCGTTGGGGATAACTTCGATCGCGGTGATGGGGTCATTGAGCTGTTATGGTTCCTATATGACCTACAACAGCAAGCAGAAGATGCAGGTGGCATGGTACATGTCATGCTCGGCAATCATGAAGTAATGGTCCTCAACAATGACTTGAGATACCTGCACAAGAAGTATTACTACACATCTGCACTTTTCAAGACTCGTTATGATCAGTTTTTCAGAAAAGGTAGCATACTGGGTGATTGGCTTTCTTCTCATCCTGTTCTCTTATCTATAAATAAGAATCTCTTTGTCCATGGCGGCATCTCAACTGCCTTCCTTGGATTAAATCAATCCATAGATCAAGTCAATCAAACGTTTGTAGATCATCTGATTAGAAAAGACCTGAACACGCAGAATGAAGAATTGAGTCTGCTTTCGTTGACAGAAGGCCCCTTGTGGTATCGAGGATATTTTGACTCGACCGCTGTACGTCAAGCTGATATGGATATGATTCTTGACAAGCTCAATCAATCAGCAATCATAGTTGGCCACACATCTCTTAAGACTATATCCTCTCTTTATGAAGGAAAAGTGATCGCTGTGGATTGTAGTATAAAGTTGGGTCTTGATGCACAAGGTCTAAAGATTAAAAACAAGAGATATTATGTAGCTGATACCAAAGGAAAAAAGAAACGGATCCAAGGACCATATGACAAAGCTATTGTGAGTCTTTACAACTATCTCTACCACTTGCCTGAAAGAGCAAATATCACAATAGAGACTGACATAAGAAATCTCATCAGAACAAGTAGCAAAGAAGAATATCAACCAGCTAACCTTATGGTAGTAAGACCGGACTCATCTATTCTTACTTTAGAAGGACGAGCAAGAGCAAGAGGTAACATTAGAAAAAAAGTGTGCCGCTATCCTCCCGTGAAGTTTGATTTTTCTAAATCCTATTTGGACTCTTTAGGGTTTGTAAAAAACGACAAGTTAAAACTAGTATTTCCTTGTAGCACTCAAAAAGATGCACAACTCAAATTATACAAGGAATTTTTTTTATATGAGCTCTACAATGTCATAGGTACCAATGGTCTACGGGCTAAACTACTGGACATAACTATTAATTATGAAGGAGAAGAAAAGAATAACTTTACTGGTTTTTTAGTAGAAGACGAAGAAGAGTATGCCCTCAGAAAAAACGCAAGGGTGTTAGAAAATGGTAAAATAAGAGCCAGCAGTTTAGACAGGTCATCATTTTTAAAGATGCTCTTTTTTCAATACATGATCTGCAACACTGACTGGGACATCGCTTCAAAACATAATGTCGAGTTAGTTAAGCTCCCGGAAGAGGATAAGCTGATTGCACTACCCTACGACTTTGACTATTCTGGGTATGTAGATCAACACTATGCAGTGCCCCACGAATCTTTACCTATAGAAGATGTAAAAGAAAGGTACTTTATGCCTTACAAAGTTAGTGAAGGAGAGTTCAATGCGATTATCAAATACTACTTATCAATAGAAAAGGAAGTCTATGCAGTGGTTGACCAAGCTGACTACTTAGGCGAAAGAGAGCAAAAGCAATCGAGACGTTTCTTTAAGGACTTTTTCGATTTACTCAGATATCCCAATAGAATAAAGGGAGATATCATCAACAGATAAGACCAGAACTACGTACGCTCTAAAGTGTTAAATATATCAAAACACTTGGCACAATATCTAATACTTAGCGTTCTAAGAGTAGGTATTAAAAGTGACTCGCCCTATGATCAAAAACGGCATTGAAAAAAAGCTTATTTGAGAACGACGGACGAAAATAATCTGATAACAATATCAGGGCCAGTCAATGTGTTTAATACCCAATGATGTGGAATTCACTGTTCCTATTCATGATTTTCTTCCTTTCACTTACTGAAAATAAGCAAATGAAAAAGCATCTATTTATTATCAGCCTTGTCTTTTCTCTATCCTTCTTCATTTCATGCTCTGACCAGCTCTGCGAACAAGAAGTCACTTATACAAAGGCTACTGCTATCTATGCAGATCTTAACGACTTCAGAATTGACAACTTAAATGAAAGCCCCAAACAACTTGAAAGTGCAAATAAGATCTATCTATCAAATGATCTGATACTAATTAGCGAAAGAATGAAGGGCATTCACGTCTATGACAACAGCGATCCCAAGAATCCTATAGCGATCAACTTTTTAACTATCCCTGGCAACAATGAGATGTTTGTTGAAAACAACATCATCTATGCGGACAGCTACTACGATATGTTAAAGATCGATATATCCTCTCCTCTTCAAGCTACAGTCGTATCTAGGTTAGAAAATGCCATTAGGCCTCAATTCTCTAACGATAGGGGACAAATCCTAGTTGGTTTTAACGAAGAGATTGTCACCGAGCAACTTTCTTGTAGTGACCATATTCAAAACAATAAAAGCATATACTTTGACTGGAATAGTCAGAGGATTGATGATTCTGCTATACCAACTGCGTTTGTCTCTAATAGTAACGGAAGCCTTGGAACTGCCAATAGAATCGCAAAAATGGATGACCTCATTTTTATAATAGACAAAACCAATATCTACACCCTTGAAGACAACGAAAACTTATCAGAAGCAACTTGGCCTCAATCCATTGGCTGGGCATTAGAAACTATATATCCTGCTGACGGTCATTTATTTTTAGGTAGTAATAATGGGATGCAGATATTCAGAATCCAAGAAGATAATAGGGTTTCTCTTAGGGGTGAATTTTTTCATGCTACCGGTTGCGATCCAGTGCTTCCAACTGATCAGAACGTTGCATATGTTACATTAAGATCAGGTGACGAATGCCCTGGTGATGAGAACAATATCTCAGTAGTGAATATCGCCATTCTTAACACCCCTTCTTTAATACAAGAAATAGCAATGGATAGCCCTTATGGCATGACCTTACATGAAGACAAACTTTATGTAGGAGAAGGAATCAATGGATTTAAAATATTTGATGCAAGTGAACGGGACAATCTAAGATTGATTGAGACCAACCGAAGCATTGAAACTTACGACATCATAGTTCATCCGACTGATAGTAACATCCTACTATTTGCTAATCCTAACGGAATCTCTCAATACGCCACTGAAGGTCAAGATTATAATTTGTTGAGTAGTATCACCTACTAGTGAACACGAGACTATATATCAAATTCCTTTTGGCAGTTATTGCAATTGCTATATCTGCACCTGCCATAGCGCAAGAATCCAAAGAGATATCAAAGATTCATTTAAAAGATGGAAGCACACTTGTTGGTGTAATTATAGAAGACAATAACTACTTCATAAAGCTATCAACTGCGACAATGGATACGCTTGAAATCGGGTACAAGCTAATCCTTGGAATAGGAGAAAAAGTAAACGTCCAGAAGTACAGAGCCAATCCTATTAAGATAAAAGACAAAGGAATATTCGCCACAGCAAGCATTGGTTTACTTGAAGAAGGAAGGGGAAACTTTGATGAGATAAGATTGGGACTTGTTGTTGGAAAGAGGCTGAACGATCGTCTCAATCTAGGGATTGAGATCGGTATGCAAGGGCACACTTTTACATCTAACTTTGCCTGGGGCGATAGTGACTTTATAACAGCAGGCCTTTACGCCAAGTACTTTTTAAGCACAAAATCTAACAGGTGGTTTTTCGACGGCACTATAGGTTATGGTTTTGCTCAAGCGGGAGAAAGTTTCCAAGACTATGCTCATGATTATAACGGAGGAGTCAACACAGCTTTCAATATCGGAAGGCAATGGGGCCTTAGCAACACCGTAGGTCTATTCTTTAAGTTAGGCGTTGGTTACCAGCATGTGACTGGCGAGATATTCACTAATTGGAATGGAGCAGTGACGACATCCTATCGCAAGGAATTCATCTATCCTTCCTTCTTGATTGGCGTAGAGTTTTAATTAACTTTCTTCAATCTGGAAAACCTATTGTCTTTAGAATTCATGAGAAATTCTAAATTTCATTTGCTTTCCAGATGTAGGATGTTTGAAGACAATCGAAAAGGCATGCAGCCAAAGTCTATCTTTCTTTTTCCCATATAGATCATCTCCCCATATAGCAGCATTTAATCCTGAGGGATGAGCAGCATGCACCCTAAGTTGATGCGTCCGACCTGTAACAGGAAAGAACCTAATCAAGGTCTGTTCTCCTCGTCTCTCGATCACTTCCCATTTTGTAAGTGCATGCTTACCATGTTCATGATCAACTAACTGGCAAGGGCGATGATCAAGATCTACTCTTAACGGCAACTCAATGCTCCCTCTATCTTCTTTGATCTTGCCATCTAAGAGAGCAACGTACGATTTATTGACCTTCCTTTTTATAAACTGGTGCTGTAGTTTCTTATGTGCATCTTTTGTTTTTGCGAGCAACATGATACCGGAAGTAGACATATCCAAGCGATGTACAATCAGAGGCCCGGTGGCATCAGGGTACTTTGCTTTCATCCGGCTATAGACAGAGTCATTTATATTCTTTCCAGGCACTGACAGAAACTCGGATGGTTTGTTGATGGCCAAGATATCATCATCCTCATAGAATATCTCTATCTCTTTACCCTCTGCAGGATTGATCAACATAGGATTAGGAGCTACAGCAAGACCTTTCAACATGTGTCCCAAGATGGGTTCACATTTGCTTCGGCATGACGGATAGTATTCGCCTTGTTTTCTTACTTGAGACGAAGGCGATCTCCCCCACCAAAACTCAGCCATACAGAGCGGGAACAAGTTGTTCTGATAAGCATAATGAAGCAACTTAGGCATAGCACAATCACCAGCGCCAGATGGCGGCACTTGGATATTGTTCTGCTTAAATATATCCAATACATTCGCTGTATCACCCTTGGCATTCAGAAAATCATATTGCTTAAACAACCAGTTTTGTAAATCATTAGACCCTTCTCTTCTTTCTTCTTTGAGACGCTCCAATTTGTCCTCCCACATCTTGATCTTCTTTGTCTCTCGATCTAAGGCTTCCGCCAAATAAATCTTGTACTCTCTATACATGAACTTATCGTTCAGGCTTTCTTGATTGTGATGAGCTAAGAGGCCATCAAGCTCTACTTGACTAAGCATATTATGCTTCACTCGTCGCTCAGCCCTTCTTATTCGACGCCTTTCATTATTTCTAGCCTTTTGGCTTTTGATTTTTTGTGCATTCTCTGTGGATAACTGCTCTATCTGTTGTTTAAGTCTGATATACTCTTCATCGTTCTCGATTGAATCAATCTTTCGATTCAGCTCATTAAGGGGTTCGCAATTCTTAAAAAAGTAACTATCAGGAGCAAATTTATCATGTAGTGGTGGTACAAACCGAGTATGGGCTGATCGTTCATATATCTCACCAGAGTATGCAGATAGATAGCCTATATCTCCAACCCCATCCTTAACAACAAGTACGCCGTACATCTTTCCGTATGATGGCTCATTAGCCTTACCAAGACCATATTGGTTGAGGTTGTGATCATGCTGCTTTAGATATGCTTGTAGCTCTTCTGATGCTTTCACAGCTAATTGATGCGGCTCATAATAGAATGGGAAGGTGAACTTATTTGGCAACTCTACCCCGTCTATTGAACTATTAAACCTTGTGAAGCAACTATCCAGTGCGCCAGTTTTAGATGAAGAATACGATTAGATCGCGAGAATATTTCTTTTTGTTGGCTTATGCAATAGTTAGTTCTTATTATCTAACTTTAATCCGTAGATAAAAGAAGTGTGGGGCATCGAAAAAAAATTGTGATTATAGGGGCAGGCCCCGCTGGATTAAGCTGTGGTCTGGAGCTCTCTAAAAGCAACTATGATGTCATCATCTATGAAGCTGGAGACAGTGTCGGAGGCATGTCCAAGAGCATAGAACTCTGGGGACAAATTGTTGACTTAGGGCCCCATAGGTTTTTCTCCAAGAACCCAATGATTAATGAGTTCTTTAAAGAGACTGTCAAGAATGACTACACTTTGGTAAATAGGCTTACTCGAATTTATTACAACAAATCATTTTTCAATTACCCTTTAAAAATATTTAACGTTCTCAAGAACTTGGATCTTATAACTATTATTCAGATCCTATACTACTATGCCATATCACAGTTAAATAGAAAAAAGGAACTAAACACTTTTGAAGATTGGATAGTCAGTCGATTTGGCAAAAAGCTTTTTGAAATATTTTTCAAGAATTACTCTGAAAAGCTGTGGGGTATATCCTGCAAAAAAATAGATGCTGATTGGGCAGCACAAAGAATAAAAGGCCTTTCACTTATAGAAGCCATCATCAGTGCTCTTGGGCTTGGAACAAAAGGAGAACATGCCACCTTGGTTGACCAATTTGCATATCCCAACCAAGGTACAGGAAGCATCTATACAAACACCGTCAAGCTAATCGAAGCAAATGGAGGCAAGGTGTTGCTAAATAGTCCAGTTTCTAAAATCATTACAGAAGGTCTTAAAGCAACTGGTGTAGAATTAGTTGGTGGCAAACGTATCGAAGCTAACGAGGTAATATCCACAATGCCTATAACACTGATGCTAAGAGGACTAACAGAAGTCCCAAAAGCAGTTACAGATGCCTGTAGCAAATTATACTTTAGAAACACAACACTTGTATATCTTGAAGTTGAAGGCCAAGATCTATTTAGTGACAACTGGATTTATGTCCATGAACCGGACATACTACATGGGCGAATTACTAATTTTAGAAATTGGAGTCCTGGCATCACTAAGGGTAAAAAAAACAGTATCCTTTGTTTGGAATATTGGTCTTTTGATGAAGATGACATATGGAAGGCTGATGACAAGTATCTTGGAGATCTCGCATCCGAAGAGCTTAAAAAGCTTGCTCTTGTTCCAGCCGAGAGATCTATCTTAAACACCTATGTACATAGGGTAAAAAGATGTTACCCTGTATATGAAACCGGATATCAAGACCACATCGATATTATAAAAGAGTATCTGATGCAATATAAGAACCTAACCCCTATTGGACGCTATGGTTCTTTCAAGTACAACAACCAGGATCACTCAATTTTGATGGGACTTCTTTGTGCAGAGAAGATCATAAAGGGGATAGACAAGAGAGAACTGTGGAGTATAAATACTGATACAGAATATCAAGAAGATGGAACGGTAAAAGATGTTTTAATTGGCTAAAGGATGAGCTCTAAATCAAAACGGTCCTTCTTACTTATAGGGATACCATTCGTCATCATGGCAATTGCATCTTTCTTTTTACCCGATGAGATGATCTGGGATGAGCGGATCTTTGTGCCTGTCATCAAATCAATAGGGCAAGAATATTTGCCTAATTTGGACCAAATAAAAAATCTAGACTCCCCTCTTGGCCCAGTGTTTTTCGTCATCTATGGATTTGTTGGAAAGTTATGTGGGTTTTCCTTATTAGCACTTAGGTTATTCAATATCATGCTATCTTTTGGGGTATGTATATTAGTATTTAAATACATAAAGAATAATGTTAATTACCCAATTTTACTTACTTTTTTATTTATAGCCAACCCTTATTTTCTAATCATGACGGCGCCGTTGATATACACTGATATATTAGCCACTCTTTTTGTGGTGTTGAGTCTTCTATTTTTAAAGAGCAACAAAAGAATCTTGGTTGGCATCATGTTCGGCTTAGCAATATGCACTCGACAGCTCATGATCATATTCCCATTGGCCTTGGGTATAGTCGACTTATGGTATTGTTATAAAAAAGAGAAACCTATTAAGTATATTTTCTTTGACTTCATTCCAATTATGATGTATCTGCCTTTTATATTTATTTGGAAAGGAGTGAATAGTCCAGCCATAACGAGCAAGAACGATCACGTCAACAATATGAGCAACTTTGACTTCTCGTTCTCCAATTTAAATTATGCCATAATCATGATCTTTATATTCTCCGTTCCCGTTATTTGGCGAAAGCTCTCAGTAGAAATTATAAAAAAGAACATATTAATCGTCATACCTACTGTTCTCCTTTTGATCATTGGTATGCCAATAAGACTAAACCAAGACTTACCTGATTCTTCCGGCATGCCTGACACTGCTGGGGCGTTAGATCTTATATTTGCTTACATACAACCCATAAGTACGTATCTACTTATCCCACTTTTATTATTTGCCGGCTTGGTTAATCTTAGACAGCTTATGTCTTATGCGACGAAGAGCCATCAAGCTGATTACTTTAAAGGCGTGCTCATTTGCTTTCTTGTTTTGTTTGCCATTAATAGCGTCGCATGGGATAAGTACTTTATCCCACTCATCCCCATTATCTTTTTAGCTGCAGCGCAAGCATTCAACGAAAAAGAGCAAAACGTCCAATTCGCATGATTTGCAATATTTGATTCGGCATTTAAATTAAAGAATACAGAATAGATATTACTTTCACACCCTCAAACAATAAAGCATGTCTGACAAGAAGGTAATATTTGCAATGGAAGGTGTCACTAAGACCTTCCCTCCGAAGAAACAAGTATTAAAGAATATATGGCTTTCGTTCTACTATGGAGCCAAGATAGGCGTACTCGGTCTTAATGGATCTGGTAAGTCAAGCCTACTCAAGATCATAGCTGGCCTTGATACCAACTTTGAAGGCAAGGTCACTTTTGACAAAGAATATAAGATCGGTTATCTCGCTCAAGAACCTGAACTTGATGAAACCAAGACTGTCAAAGAAATCGTAAAGGAAGGTGTACAGCACATCGTAGATGTCGTGACAGCTTACGAAGACATCTCAGCCAAGCTAGCCGAACCCATGGACGATGACGCCATGATGAAGTTAATCGAAGAGCAAGGTGAGCTACTTGAAAAGATGGATCAGCTCGGTGGATGGGAGTTAGACCATACACTTGAGATGGCGATGGAAGCCCTACGTTGCCCTCCAGACGATGCTGAGGTAAAAGTACTGAGTGGTGGAGAGAGACGCCGAGTAGCCCTATGTAGATTGCTCCTAAGCAAGCCAGACATCCTGCTTCTCGATGAGCCTACCAACCACTTGGATGCAGAGAGTGTGCATTGGTTAGAACAGTTCTTGAAGTCATTCCCTGGGACCGTCATAGCAGTGACGCACGATAGATACTTCTTAGACAATGTCGCTGGTTGGATCTTAGAATTGGATAGAGGAGAAGGGATCCCTTGGGAAGGCAACTATAGTACTTGGTTAGATCAGAAGTCAAAGCGTCTTGCCCAAGAAGAAAAAGAAGAGTCAAAGCGACAGAAGATATTAAAGAGAGAGCTCGAATGGTCTCGCATGAATGCAAAAGGAAGGCAATCCAAAGGAAAAGCCAGACTGAATGCTTATGATGCAATGACGAGCATGGAAGCAAAAGAGAAAGAAGCTTCATTAGAGCTTTATATACCGCCCGGTCCAAGACTGGGAGATAAAGTGATCGAGATAGAAGGCGTCAGTAAGTCTTATGACAACCGGGTCTTGATAGATAATTTATCTCTATCCATTCCTAAGAATGCCATTGTTGGCATCATCGGTCCAAACGGTGTTGGTAAGTCTACCCTCTTTAGGATGATTATGGGTCAAGAACAACCTGACAGCGGAACTATCACGATAGGTGATACGGTTCAATTGGCATATGTTGACCAATCTCATGAAGACCTGGTCCCGGAGAAGACGATCTATGAAGTAGTTAGTGGTGGGCACGACATCATAAAGATTGGTAACAAAGAGATGAACGCTCGTGCTTATGTTAGCAAGTTCAACTTTTCAGGAGGTGATCAACAAAAGAAAGTTGGTGTCTTATCAGGTGGTGAACGCAACAGACTTCATCTTGCCATCACACTTAAAGAAGGGGGTAATGTTATGCTCCTTGATGAGCCGACTAACGATATCGATGTAAACACCTTAAGGGCACTTGAAGAAGCCATCGAAAATTTTGCAGGCTGTGTCTTGGTTATCTCTCACGATCGTTGGTTTATAGATAGGTTAGCTACACACATACTTTCGTATGAAGATGATGGATCTGTAGTATTCTATGAAGGAAACTTTAGTGCTTTTGAAGCAGCTAAGAAAGAAAGGTTAGGTGATGTAACGCCGAAGAGACCACGATTTAAGACACTATTATAGCAGTCTATCTATGCTTAACTTGAAAGACTACCTTGCTAAATATATAAACAATAGAGCTTAGAACTAAGGAAAAAAGAGCTCCAGTAAAAACTGCCATATTACGGCCAGTATCACGAACCACTTTTCCTAAAGCAATGCGTTGCTCAATAGATTGCTCATCCGTAGAGTAAAACCCATCACCATTCAAATCGAAGCTTTGCAGATGGTTTGAAGCTTGAATGTCTGTATAGATTGCTACAATTAGAACGGCACTATAAATGAGTAAAAAAGGCAGCAAGAAGTAAAAGAAAAAATACTTTCGTTTTCGCACAAAAACACTCTTCTTTAAGTGTAAAAACATCAGTACAATGATGCTTGCAATTGCACAAATAATTAAATAAAATGGCATCGAGATAGAGTTCAAGTCATGATCACATTCTAATAAACGTAACCCCATCTCCACCTTGTTCATCTGCTGGATGATGGTAAGACTTAAAGTCTTTGTACTCTTTCATCTTGGAGATAACAAGATTTCGTAGTGTGCCTCTACCCTTTCCATGGACGACCTCGAGGGTTCTTGCATTGTTGAGTAGTGCTTTATCAAAGAAGACTTCCAAGGTGGCTGCAGCGTCCGTATGTTTATAACCTCTGATATCCAATTTCGGGCTGAAGTTTGATTCGAAAGCGACGCCTTTGACATTGATATACTTACTCTTATTAAAGTCTAACTGTACGTTAGCCAGCGTGACATCTGATGCATTTACTGTCATCTGCATCAGTCCAAATAGTACTTTGATCTTACTCCCTTTCACTTCAATCACTTCACCGCTCATATCACCGTCGATCATTTTGACATAATCTCCAGCATAGATCTTCTCATCTTTTCTTTTTTCAGAAAGGATCTCTTTTTTCAGTTCAACGATATCGCTGGACTCGCTACTTCTTTTGGCGAGCACTTGTTCTTTCCGCTTCCGAGCTTTATCAAGGCTCTTCTCTTTTTCTAATTTGGAGATGACTTGTTGGAGTGCAACACTTTCGTCATTGACATTTTTTAGCTCTATCTCCTTTGCTCTGATCTGAAGCTTCTTTCTCTTGACTTGAAACTCTTTAGAAAGCGTCTCATAATTTTTGATGAGTTTATCAAGTTGTTCTCTTTCCTTTTCTATCCACTGCAACTGTTCATCCAAGATAGCCTTCCCTTCTTGCAAGTCGACAAGAAGATCTTCCACTTGATTCTCTTTCTTCCCTACTTTCTTACGTGCATATCTAATCGCACGTTCGTCTAACTTCACTTTCTTAGCAACTTCAAATGCATAAGAACTACCAGGTTTTCCAACTTTTAGTTTATAAGTAGGACGCAGGTGTTCTTTGTCAAAAAGCATAGCACCATTGACTATTCCCTTTTGCTGAAATGCAAAGATCTTCAACTCAGAATAGTGCGTCGTTACAATCCCTGTACACTTCTTAACGATCAATCCTTTTAATATACCTTCAGCTATCGCCCCGCCAAGTTTGGGATCAGTACCTGATCCAATCTCATCCAACAAGACCAGTGTTTTATCATCTGCTTGGTCCAAGACTTTTTTCAAATTATAAAGATGAGAACTATACGTACTCAAACCTTCATCTATCGATTGTTGATCTCCGATATCTGTAAAGATCTTATCAAAGATGCCCAACTTACTTTCTTCATGGATCGGCACTAAGAGTCCATGATATAACATAAGATGCACAAGACCGACCGCTTTAAGGGTTACTGACTTACCTCCTGCGTTCGGCCCACTGATAAGCAACATTCTGTTACTCCCCCTTAGGTCCACATCAAATGCAATCGTCTTATGCCCACCTTCTTGTTCATGCAATAACAACAAAGGATGACGCACATCCTTTAGACTCAATACAGGTCTATCGATTAGCTCAGGCATCGAGCCTTCGATCTTAGCTGAGAAGATTCCTTTTGCTCGGATGCTATCTAAGACTACTACTTTTTCATGGCACAAAGAGATCAGTTCTCGATCTTCTCTAAGGTCAGCTGATAGTGTTTTAAGGACTCGGTATATCTCTGCCCTTAGATCATTCTGAAGTGAGTACAACTCATTGTTCAAGGTCATGAGATCTTGCGGCTCCATGTATACGGTCTTACCTGTTGCAGACTGATCGTGGATAACACCTGGTATCTTTCGTTTATTCTCGACAGGAAGGATTAATACCTTTCTTCCATTGCGCAGTGTCTCTTCTGTATCTGTGAGTAGGTTGTCTTTCTTGTATTTGAGCAAGAGCTCGTTGAATCGTCTGTCTGACTCTCGCTTTGTTCCTTCGATCTTCTTATGGATCTTCACTAACTCTGGAGAGGCATTAGGCCGTACGTTGCCTTCTTCGTCAAACACTTGGAGTATCTTCTTGATCGGTTGGTCAGAATACTCATCGATCTCACCAATGTCGTAAACATTCCGATACTTTGTCCTTCTGCCCTTAGTAAAGTATTTGGTATAACCGTTATAGTTGTTGAGGATGGTCAATATGCGATGTATAGACTCGATCTCGAGTACATATCCATTCTTTGAAAGTAAGAACAAGTCTTGAGTAACATCCTCATATTGGTAAAGATCAAACAGCTCGCTCTCCTCGATCATCATTGTAACATCTTTAACCCTTAGGAGCTCTGCTTGTAGTAAGTCCAAGTGAGACAAGTCACCCATCTGATGGATCAATGTTCTTGCACTACTGCCTTTCGCATATCGAGACACATGATCTAAGATCTTGGTCAGTTCGAGTTGATCTATCGTTTGTTGAGAGATGTTCATGTTCTTACTCATTCTGAGCGGTCACAAAAGTATGATAATTAGGATTGAGTCAGTTGTGATCTTGAGCCGGAATAATAAGACGTGTCACATTGAGAATTGTTCATAAAAAAGCCTGAATGATTATGATCATCCAGGCTTTATATATTTCCGCTATAGCGAGTGTCTTAAGTTGTTCTTACTGACGCGGCACGAGTGCAAACTCAACACGTCTGTTCAATGTTCGGCCACTGATCGTCTCGTTGTTAGCAATCGGTCGTGCTTCTCCAAATCCATTGTAAGTCATACGACTCGCTTGTACACCACTGTTCAACAAGAATGTGTAACACGCCTTAGCTCTTTCTTCTGATAGACGTTGATTATCAACCGCTTGTCCTTGATTATCTGTGTGCCCCTCTATAGTCAGGTCGAAGTCTGGATAACGATTCATTATCTCAGCAATCTGTCTTAAGATATTGAATGATTCTGTCTTAATCGCATCTGAGCCAGACTCATACTGTACTGATCTCATCGCTATCTGAAGGATACGACGATCACTTGCAGAAACCTCAGGACAACCTTGTGTATCTACAGGTCCTGCGCTGTTAGGACATCTATCTCTGCTATCATCAAGTCCATCACCATCCGTATCTGGACAACCATCATAGATAGCCAATCCAGGTCTACCTGGGCATCTATCCTTGGCATCGACAACTCCATCTCCATCCGTATCTATACTCTGCAGGGTAGATCTATCGATTGTGGTTTCATTAGGACATCCTTTGTTAGAAGCTGGACCTGACTGCTCCGGACAGGCATCTCTGCTATCGTCTACACCATCTCCATCCGTATCAGGACATCCTGAATATAAGGCAGAGCCTGCTCTATTAGGACACTTATCTATATTGTCAGGGACACCGTCACCATCCGTATCAACATTATCATCTGGACATCCATTGTTAGTCGGACTTCCTGCTACCGAAGGACATCTATCGTCGCTATCTTTTACACCATCATTATCTTGATCAGGACATCCCAATGTTGACTTTGGACCTATAGAGTTAGGACATTGGTCTACATTGTCGGGTGTACCATCGCCATCTGTATCTGTCTCAGGACAACCACTGTTAGATGCTGGACCTGCAACCGTTGGACATCTATCTAAGTCATTAGGTATGCCATCACTATCTGCATCGTTATCTGGGCAACCATTGTTAGAGATACTTCCTGGCATGTTAGGGCATTCGTCATCTATATCCGAGACACCATCTCCATCTGTATCGGGACAACCCTTTAAGGAAATAGTACCAAACTTCTCTGGACACAAATCTTTATAATCTGCTATACCATCTTCATCAGAATCAGGACAACCATCTAAGCTTTCTAATCCCGGCTCTTGAGGGCAGAGGTCTAACTCGTCTATGATACCGTCTCCATCAGAATCAAGCTCATCGCCTCCTTCTTTGTCCATCTCTTCCTCCTCTTCCATCTTCTTTTCATCTTTCTTTCTTTCGCCGAAAAAGTAGGTCAAGCCAAATCCATGATGGAAGTTGTTGCGATCATCTGCAAGTGCATATCTGAACTCTGACTGCCATGTCAGGTAAGCCCGTTCGTGCAATCTAAAGTTCAAGCCAAATCCCACTGGTACCTGGATATTACTCTCTCCTGGATTTTCATACACATAACCAGCACCTGCCAAGACGTATGGTACGATCGGTGAATCATTACTCTTTAAATGATAGTTAACACGCGCATCTAAGCCGAGCAAATATCTATTGAACCCATCTACTTCGCCTATCTGTTGAACTACGCCGAGCTTGAGCGGCACGTTGAGATAAACTCTGTCCTGAATTTTTTTGAAAAATCCAAGTTCAAAACCATGATGATAGGCTTGGAAAGCACTAAAATCACCACCATTAAGGGTCTGATAATCCATTAATAGAGCTTTCACGGTGATGCCCATATCATCCTCAGCTGCTTGGGCATTGAGGTCAGATAGACTAAAAAACATCGCAAAAGTCAAAAACAAGATTAATTTGTTCATATAACAATCTTTGTACAAAATGTTGATTGTCAATCTACTATATAGCAATACTTAAAGTGGATTGATATCAATTAATATGCTGTAATTTCCCAGCCCTTGTGATCTAAGTAAAGCGAGATACAACGCCGCTCTACTCAATGAGCAAATGTAATAAATCCATTACATAAAAAGATATATTAATATGTAAATGGCACAGAGCTAACCGCTAATACATAAGGCTAAGGCTTAATCTGAAAATAGCCTGTGCTTCGGTTCTTCTCTACTTCATTAACGTTGAAGTAGCGTCCATTCATACATACATAGACTCCAAAAGGAAGGACTTGTGCAAAGGCTATAGCTGCTCCGAGGTTAAAAAAGCCATCTGATGAAGACCCAAAAGCATAAGGGATCATCGCACCTGTCAACACAATCGTCTTATCATCTATGTTTTGATCTAACAAGTACTGGCCAGTCTCTGTCATCGTATCGGTCCCATGGGTCACCACGATGTTGTCATGAGGTGACTGACGACAGTTATATGCGATGATCTGACGCTCAGTATCTGTGATCTGGAGGCTATCTATCATCATAAGCGTCTTGATATCTGTCGGCAAGCTACATCTACCACGGTCCATCATGTCATGCATGTGCGTATCCTTAAAGTATAGCTCGCCAGTGATAAAGTTGTATTCCTTATCAAAGGTTCCACCGGTGATAAACACCTGTATCGTCTCACCTTCTTTATTGCTCATAACACTTCATTATAGTAACAGCAGCTTGTCTACGGATCTGATCTCGCAAAGAAATTGAAATTTGCCCCAATAATTCATATTACACTTAAACAAATATTTACTTTTGTACAGTCATAAATCATGAAAGGTATGTCTCACGAATCGTTACTGTCACAAACAGTGCTCAACTTAAAGGAATCCGCCACGCTCAAGATGTCTCAGATGGCTCGGGAGCTTAAAGCCAAAGGCCATGACGTCATTAGCCTAAGTATCGGAGAACCTGATTTTGATACACCATCCTTTATCAACGATGCTGCCAAGCAAGCCCTTGATGACGGATATACTCATTATACGCCAGTACCGGGATTATTAGAACTTCGTGAAGCTATCTGTACAAAACTAAAAAGAGACAACAACCTTAGCTTCGAACCAAAGAACATAGTCGTATCTAATGGTGCCAAGCAGACGATATACAACCTCTGTCAAGCACTACTTAATCCTGGAGATGAAGTCATCATCTTTACGCCCTACTGGGTCTCTTATATCGAAATTGTAAAGTTGGCTGGTGGAGTTCCAATCTGCCTAAACGCTGGAGTAGAAAGGGACTACAAGGTCAACCCTCAAGATGTCGCTGCTGCTATCACTAACAAGACTAAGTTTGTCTTATACTCTTCTCCAAGCAATCCCACTGGCTCAGTTTACACGAAGAAAGAACTAGAAGCTTTGGCAAATGTCATCGCTCCTCATGAGCATGTTCATGTTGTATCAGATGAGATCTATGAGCATATTGTATTTGATGGCGTACATGAGAGCATAGCACAATTTGAAAATATTAGACCGCGTACTATTGTAGTTAATGGCATGTCCAAAGGTTTCGCCATGACAGGATGGAGATTAGGATATATGGCGGCACCTGAAGTTGTCGCTAAAGCATGTACTAAGATTCAAGGTCAAGTTACTTCGGGCGCGAGTGCATTTGGTCAAAAAGCGGCGTCGATAGCTCTATTGGCTGACCCTAAAGTGACGCAAGATATGATGCGTACATTCTTAGGCAGAAGAGAGTATGTTCTGGGACAACTAAGGGAGATTGAAGGTTTGAAGCTTAGTATACCTGAAGGAGCTTTTTATATATTCCCAGATTGTAGTGACTTCTTTGGCAAGTCATACAACGGACAAGTGATCAATGACTCTAACGACCTAGCTGCTTCCATCTTGAATAATGTCCACCTTGCTTTAGTAGCTGGTGCAGCATTTGGGGCACCTAACTGTTTGAGGATATCATATGCCGCTTCACAAGAACAACTTGCAGAGGCTTGCAAGAGACTGAAAGATTACTTCAGCAAGATGGTGTAACAAATTATGAGAGATCAATCCAAAAAGACAAATTAGAAAAGACAGAAAATAGTCTTTCATTACCCAAAGTGGAAGTACCTTTTTTTGTAATAAAGAGCTATGATTAGATTGGTTGGATAATAGAAACCAAGTGAATAATAGCGGGCATAATTAATGCAAATGGTCTTCCTTTAAGATAAAAGGAATATTTTTAAGAAAGCCAGACTTCACTCAAAATGAAAAACTTCATTCTCCTTGCCTTTTTACTTTGCATTTCGCTTCAGCTAAATGGACAGAAAACTTACCCCTCCGATAAAATCGCGCTGACCAATGCCCAGATTGTTGATATCGAAAATGAGACGATCAGATCTGGAACAGTACTCATTAATGCAGGGAAAATCGAGCTGATAGATTATACCTCAACTGAAGCAGGTATAGATTATAAAGTGGTAGATTTAGAAAACTCCTATCTGATGCCTGGCATGATCGATGTACATACCCATCTTAACAATCTTGCTTCGGCCAAAAGAGCATTGTTATCGGGTGTCACTACTGTCAGAAGTGCAAGTGTAGCTGCCTTTCAAGATGTAAGTATAAGTAAGATGGTGATCAATGGACATCTTGATGGCCCTGATATGATACCATGCGGTGTTTATGTCACCCCAATGCTCAACGAAACAATCCTTGCAGATACCAGACTAGGCAATCTCACAGGCCCAGTGGACACAGAAGAAGAACTCAGACAATTAGTTAGAATCAATATAGACCGTGGTGCCAAAGTCATCAAGACAAGAGGAACAGAACGAGCTGGACTCCCGCAGACCGATCCAAGAAAACAAACTTATACTAAGGAACAATTAGGATGGATCGTAGATGAAGCCAGCAAAGATGACATCCCAGTTATCATCCATGCTCATGGTGATGAAGGAGCAAGAGCTGCAGTAGAAGCTGGTGCAAAAAGTATAGAGCACGGGACCTTCTTGACAGATGAAACACTTCAGCTGATGAAAGAAAAGAATGTCTTCTTAGTACCGACCTATATAACCTTGCTGGATCTCGTCCACCCTGGTGGGGATTATGAACACCCCGTACTGGAGATGCGCGGAAAATATATGGTTCCTAAAAGCGAACGAACGATTAAGTCAGCCATCCAAATGGGCGTTAAAATAGCAACTGGTGCAGACAACCGATACAAAGCTGAAACAACAAGTCGAGTCTCGATGGAAGTCGAACACTTCAGACGGCTAGGCATGGAAGCATGGGATGCGCTTAGGACAACTACATCACTTGCCGCAGAACTGCTAAAGATCGAAGGCCAGACAGGTAAGATGGAGATTGGATATGAAGCAGACTTAATCGCACTACCCGATAATCCAATCACAGACCCAAAAGCACTTCAAGATGTTGTTATGGTCATGAGCAATGGCCACATGTCTTTGCTAAGACTACCTTTTGGGATTGACTAAGCGTTAGACTTACGTCAATTGACCAGATTACATAACTCATATCTCACCTAAGTGATATATTTTTTAGTGATATATGTTACTTTTCCACATTTTCACGTTAAAAGAGTAGAAGAATAATTCTTTAACTAAATAACTTAATCAGAAGATGTTAGACAAAATAATGGAAATGGTCGGAGGTGATGCCCTTAATGAAATCACAAGCAAAGCAGGTATCAGCATGGATCAAGCGAAGGACATGTTGCCATTGGCACAAGACAGCCTACAAGAAGGCTTGATGTCTCAGCTGACAAGCGGCAACACAGAAGGGCTTTTGGGTATGTTTAACAGCGTAGCAGGCGGAGGACTTGCAAACAATGGCATATTTGGATCTATCAAAGGTTTGTTCATGCAAAAGATCATGTCAGGCATGGGTCTACCAGAATCAGTAGCAGGTCTTGCAGCTGGTAGTGGACTATCAAGTATTGTCGGTGGTTTGTCTGGCATGCTTCAGGCAGACGGAGACAATGACGACATCGATGCAAGTAACATCCTCAATGTATTGGGAGGTGGTGATGCTGGCGGTGTTCTTGGCGGCCTTCTTGGTGCAGTGACAGGCGGTGCAGGTGGTGTAGGCGATCTTATAGGTAAAGTTGCAGGTGGCGCTGGTGGTGCAGCTGGAGGCATAGCAGATGTAGCAGGAGACCTTCTTGGCGGAGGCGGTGACGCGGCTAAAAAAGCTGGAGGACTTTTAGGAAGTATAGGAAAGCTGTTTGGCAAGTAAGAGCTTAGGTTTATATAATATAAAAGGCCAACCCAACTGGGTTGGCCTTTTTTGTTTGCCGACTTTAAGCTAATAAAAGCTGGACCAGAAAGTTAATCGTTCGTAAGACGTAAAGAGTAGAAACAAAAATGGCCCATCAACTAAATTGACGGGCCAATATTATTTCAGAATTTAAATACTGGTGTTATGTCAAAGTGACATTCACTGCATTCAATCCTTTTTTTCCCTCCTCAACATCATAAGAGACTTTGTCTCCTTCATTAATAGTTGTGCCGTTTAATCCATTTACATGAACAAACACATCCTTCCCACCATCGTCTGGTGTTATGAATCCAAATCCTTTGCCGTCGTTGAAAAATTTAACTGTACCGTTACTCATTATTATATATGTAAAAATGTAAAGAGGCGAGATATTTAATATTAATACCTCTACCTAATCACTAAGAACGATATCTTTCAGCTTATAGTTTCATTTATCTACTTACTTATTTTTGACAACCAGTAAATTTTGGGCTTCATGTATCGCAACTTAAGTAGCTACAAACTTAATCATGGCTGTACTATGTAAGGCATCATAGGCTACAAGACCTTTACCGAATTGACTTTAAGGTCATTCTTAATGGGCTCTAACCTTTCCGAATTGTCTTAATCAACTCCAATGCTTTTGCTACATCACTTTTTAGCTTAGCAAAATCCCTTGCTTTTAAGATATCCTTAGAGATCAGTTTTGAGCCCATGCCAACGCAAGTCACACCTGCTTCAAACCACCCTCTTAGATTGGACTCCTCTTTACTTACACCTCCAGTCGGCATGACGCTTGTCCAGGGTTGAGGCCCTTTGATTGCTTTTACAAAACCAGGGCCATAGGTTGATCCAGGGAAAAGCTTAACCACTTCGCATCCTAACTCCTCTGCCCTATTGATCTCAGTCAAGGTCCCACAGCCTGGAGACCACATCACCTTTCTGCGATTGCAGACGATCGCTATATCTTCTCTCAGCGTTGGTGTAACGATAAAGTTTGCTCCCATCTGCATAAACATAGAGGCTGCGGCCGCATCAGTTATGGAGCCGACACCCATGATCATACCGGGTAATTCTTTGATAGCATATTTGTTCAAAACAGCAAATACTTCAAATGCAAAATCTCCTCGAGCAGTAAACTCTAAAAGTCTTGCGCCGCCATCATAGCAAGCTTTTAAGACTTCTTTACCCAGCTCAATATCAGGATGATAAAACAGAGGCACCATACCTGTCTCTTGCATCGTTTGTACGACTTCTATTCTTGTATGATTAGCCATAGTTTTTAATTTTTCTTTGTTCTAATTAATCTTTCCAACTTATCTCGCTACTCTGCCTGACGCATCTCCCGACATTAACTTTTCAACTTCTGCTACAGTCACTAAGTTAGCATCTCCTTTGATTGTATGCTTTAGACAAGACGCTGCCACTGCAAAGTTTAGGGCCTTCTGATCATCTTCAGGATAAGTCAACAATCCATAGATCAAACCTCCCATAAATGAATCACCTCCACCTACGCGATCAACGATATGCGTGATCTGGTATTGAGGAGATTGAAACATTATTGTGCCGTCATACATTACCCCAGCCCATGTGTTATGTGAAGCAGATATAGAACCTCTAAGTGTTGTAATTACCTTTTTTGCATTTGGAAACTTTTTCATCATTTGTTGACAAACAGATAAAAAAGCTTCTGCTTTGACATGCTCTCCCTGAGTTGTGATATCTAAACCTTCTGGCTTGATACCAAAGTGCTTTTCTGCATCTTCTTCATTGCCCAATATAATATCACAGTAAGATGTAAGTTCTGTCATAATGGCTACTGGCTCAACACCATACTTCCAAAGTTTTGCTCTATAGTTAAGGTCTGTAGATATGGTTACACCCAGCTCTCGAGCTACTTGGGCTGCTTCCAAGCAGGCATCAGCTGCACCTTGAGATATAGCCGGTGTGATACCTGTCCAATGAAACCAAGAGACACCTTCAAAGACTTTTTTCCAATCTATCATCCCTGCTTTGATATCATACATAGCAGAGTATGCTCTGTCATAAACCACCTTACTTCCTCTCGACACAGCTCCAGTCTCCAAGAAGTATATCCCGAGGCGATCACCGCCGAATACGATATGATCCGTCCCAACTCCTCTTTTTCTCATCTCCATCAATGCGCACTGTCCGATGTCATTGTTAGGCAGTCTAGTCACAAAGTCTACTGGCACGCCATAGTTAGCCAATGAGACTGCGACATTAGACTCTCCTCCTCCATAGACAATGTCAAAAGATGATGCCTGAGAAAACCTCAAATATCCAGGTGGAGAAAGTCTCAACATGATCTCTCCAAAAGTGACAACTCTTCCCATTTTCATAAATATTTTATCTGTGTAATAGATTCATCGTTAGTTACATACGACTTCGTCAAATTTAAACTTTACACATCAGCCTTACTACAAGATATCTAACATAATATGATACTATTTTTGCCCTATCAAGAAGGTGCATGGCCGATAACTACCTGTATGTACTACTAAATGGCTAATTTGCAACGATGAAACTGCACTACGTAAGTCGAGATCAGCTCAACAATAAGTCCTTTTCAGTGACGCATCATAAGATGCGATCACTGTTCAAGTTATGGCATTATCATCCAGAACTGGAGCTGGTACTAACCGTAAGTAGTCGAGGTACGAGGTTTGTCGGGGATAGTATCAAGAAGTTTGAGAGCGGAGATGTTGTGCTCATTGGTAAAGATCTACCGCATATGTGGCTCAATGATGACGACTACTTCAAGGAAGATTCTGATCTTATCGCAGAGGACTATGTCGTGCATTTCAAAGAACATTTTTTAGGAAAAGAGTTTTTATCCATAGATGAGATGAAGCCCATCTCTGATCTCCTTAATCGATCGCAGTTTGGTATCAAATTTTTAAACCTAACCGACGAGTTTCGTCAGAAGATAAGAGAGCTCAACAGCAAAACTGACTTTGAAAGAGTCATTTCGTTACTTAGCATACTCCATGAACTTGCAACACATGAAGATTATCAACTATTAGCAAGCGTAGGATATATCAACCCTTCGCATCAACCTACGCATTCTAAATCTTATAAGATCTACGAATATATATTTCAAAACTTCTCTACTCAAATAAGCCAAGATGATGTCGCGCGCATAGCTGATATGAACACTGCAGCATTTAGTAGATTTTTTAAACGCACTAACAATAAGACATTTTCTAAATACTTGAATGAAGTAAGAATTGGATATGCTTGCAAGTTACTTTTAGAAAATAGCAAGAGCATATCTTCCATCTGTTATGAATCAGGATTTAACAATATCTCAAACTTCAACCGCCAGTTCAAAGCCATCAAAGACATCTCTCCTTCCAATTATAAAAAGAAGTACTACTCTACACCTAAGACTAAATCATAAAGACACTCTTTACAACAACTTAACAGAAAGCACATAGTCATCTGCTGTCATATAAAGCGTCTTTTCATCGGTAGTCAGAGCGCAGTTAGAAGTTCTCTGACCTGTATGAATTCTTGCAATGGGAGTACCAGATAAGTTAAAAACCCAGATCCCTCCTGGGCCTGTCGCGAAAACATATCCCGCCTCATTTATTTTTAGTCCGTCTGGAGCGCCTTGTTGTCCAGGCTTACCAACCAGATAAGTAACATCATGAAAGATCTTCTTATTAATCGCTTCACCAGCTGTTTTTATCTCGTATTGATACCAGACCGAATGCGTTGGATCAGAAACAGCAACATATAGATATCGCTCATCGGGAGAAAGAGTTATACCATTGGGTCTTGAAAGAGAATCAACGAGTAAAAGGTCACCATTTTTTAAAAGACAGTAAACACCTTGAAAGTCTAATTCTTTTCCAGGATCATCCATGTTTTTAGGTAATCCATACGGCGGATCAGTGAAGTACAGATTACCCTCTTTATCATAAACGCCATCATTTGGGCTATTCAGTTTTCTTCCTTCGTACTTGTGAGCTAAAGTGACATACTTTTCAACTGGCGTTGAGAGCGGAGCGTCCATCTTTGCAACTCTTCTGTCTCCATGCTGCATCAAAACAAGCTGCCCTTCAGTATTAAGTAAGAGCCCATTGGAACCGGGTTCGTTGCCATATGGCTCAACCCCAGAGTATCCTGAAGGCTTTAGAAAAGTTGTAACCACACCGTCACGATCTAATCTAAAGACGGTATTATTCGGGATATCCGAGAACAATAAATATCCTCCTTCCTCGTCAATCCACAAGGGCCCTTCCACCCATGTAAATCCATCCGCCATTACTTTTATAGGCGTTTCAGGATCTATAACCTTCAATCCTTCATCTTCCAATATTTCCATACGAAACGCTGACTCAACCCCATCCACAACAGGCCTTGTCGTTTTATCGCTCTTCTGTACATCCTGCCTACATGCAGCAATAGCTAAACATGTGATTATTATAATTATATTTTTCATTCTCTTGCTTTGTATTCGATTAGTTTCTGAAGTAGAACGATTGATTATCACTAAAGAGAAGCCTTAACCTTAAGCATGTGGGCTTCCAGACCGTCCCAATCCTCTTTTTCTATTAGTTCTTTGTTAAACAGTAAGCTTCCCATCCCAAATGCTTTTGCTCCACACTCTTTGTAAGCATCAATATTATCCAACCCGACACCTCCCGTGGGCATAATCTCAATCCCATCAAATGGAGCAAGAACATCTTTGACATACTTAGGTCCTAATTGTCCAGCCGGAAAAAGCTTTACCATTCTTGCTCCAGCAACCCATGCTTTGTAAATCTCTGTTGGTGTATAAGCTCCCGGGAAGATAGGAACTCCAAGAGCAATGACTCGCCTAATCATAGCGATATCGGTAATAGGCGAAACTATAAACTGAGCACCTGCGTCCAAAGCTTTAGAGAGGTCTTCGTCATTACGAACTGTGCCAGCGCCGATGTTAAGTTGACCTTTATACTTTTGGAGAACTACGTCAATAATGTCAGTTACATCAGGCGTATTCATCGTTACTTCGATATTCGTGAAGCCAGCTTTTGCATAAGCGGCAACGCAACGAAGTGTTGTATCCAAACTATAACCTCTAAGAATCCCTACCACTGGTAGTTTTTTGAAGAGATCTTCTGAAAATCTAACTTTCAAGATAGGTTGTTTCTAATTGTTGATTAAACAGACGAACATGTGCCTGAGGTACAGACGTCATCATTTCATTTTGAGAAATCACTTTCACTTCTTTATCATTATACAATACATCAAAGGCGATCTCATAAAAATCAGACAATTCATGTCCACCACAGATGACTATTTCTTCAGCCCCAAAAGAGACCGCGCTTAATTCACTTCCTATCATTAAGCCACTCAGATAATAGTAATTTAGCTCGGGTGACACAATCGTAAGAACATCTCTTGTCCGAATTTTAAATATCTCTTTTAAGAGATTAGAATCAAGACCCTTCTTTAGCCCCTGCTCAAAAGCTTCTCTTTTTTCTTGATTCATCATTTTAGATATAACAACCGAATTCTTAAGGATACTATGACGACTTAAAAGGTCAAAGAACTCTCCTGTCATAAATGTATCAAAATGACTAATTGTTCCATTTTCTATTCTTACATGCTTAGAATGAGTTCCTGGCAATATGCATAGACTTTCATCAACTCTTAGTTTGTCTTTGAGACCTAAGAGTTGCACCTCTTCACCTCTCATCACATCATCATGACTCATCAATCCCCCAAAAACATAGAGATCATGATCACAACGTTCTGAACGATCTAACATAATACTCTTTAAATCAGGCTTGGATAAAGACAAGGGCAAGTCGGTATATTCAACATTTACTAAGCCAATAGAAGAAGATGCCATCCCAGATAAAGTAACTGGTGTGTAAGACAAGATCGATCCACACTCTTTTTCCAATTGTTCTATTTGCTTGTTTATAAATTCCGAAAAGAACTCTACTCTATTTAATGCCGTCTGAGCTTCAAAAGCATTATTAACTTTAGCAACACCATAGGCGGATTCGACATGAGTCACTACCTGACATGATGAACGCTCTACAAGATACAACCGCAGCTTGCTCGTCCCCCAATCACAGCAAATCAATCTATTGTTCATCAGTCTGATATATCTATCATCGGCTCAAAGATAAAGTTCTCAGCTATTATCTTATTCATATTTGGAGTTATAGGGAGACGTATATGACATGCTAACAATCAGGAGGTTCGTTCAAGCATATCAAATACTTGTAATCAATCCTAAACCTCTTGGCTCTCTTTGTGTTCATTGATCATATCACAGACTTATGTTTTCTATTCCTTCTGTACTAAAACGCACCCAAGTTCTTCCCATCTCGCTTGAAGAAGCATGGGACTTCTTCTCAAGTCCCAAAAACTTAAAGAAGATCACACCGGAGTACATGGACTTTAAAGTACATACCCCTGAAGAAGAGTTAGAGAACATGTATCCAGGACAAATGATCTCTTATACAGTCCGTCCAGTAATGGGTATACCGATCAAGTGGACAACCGAGATCACACATGTAGATAAATATAAGTTCTTTGTTGACGAACAGCGTGTTGGGCCATACACTATGTGGCATCACCAGCATCACTTCGAGCCAATGAAAGATGGTGTGATGATGACTGATATCGTCCACTACATGCTGCCACTGGGACCATTAGGATGGATCGCACGCAAGCTCTTCGTCGAGCGTCAACTCGAAGAGATATTTGATTTTAGGTTTAAAGTCGTGGGTGAAGTATTTGGCGAAAGCCAGAAGGTCACCACTTAGAGTTCCACGCTGTTAGAATGAATTAACGATAGCTGCAAAGCTATCCGCCTTCAAGCTTGCTCCGCCAACGAGTCCACCATCAACATCAGGCTGACCGAAGATCTCCTTAGCATTGGCGGGCTTAACTGAACCTCCATAAAGAATCGATATACCTTGAGCAATCTCTTCTCCGTATGCTTGAGTTAGGAAAGTCCTGATCGCAGCATGCATCTCTTGAGCTTGTTCTGGTGAGGCGGTCTCTCCCGTACCGATCGCCCAGATGGGTTCATATGCGATCACCAGCTTAGCAACTTCCTCTTTCGTCAACAATGCAAAAGACGCCTTAAGCTGATTCATAACATGCGCAACATGATTACCAGCTTTTCTGATCTCAAGACCCTCGCCACAGCAAAATATGGGTGTTAATCCATGTGATAAAGCTGCTTTTGCCTTCTGTCCAAGAAACTCATCCGTCTCAGCGAAATACGCTCTTCGCTCAGAATGCCCTACAACTGCATAAGTCGCACCTGTTGATAGCAACATTGGGCAACTGATCTCACCCGTATAAGCTCCGCTGTCCTTCGTATATATGTTCTGACCTCCTGTAGCAACATGATCAGGTGTTGAAAGCTGGCCAAGCGAGTATAAGTGTGTAGCAGGTGCACAAACCACAACTTGGGCGTCTCTATCCAAGTCATGAGCGCATAGTTCAGTCATAAGTGCAACTCCTTCTTGGACGGTTGTATTCATCTTCCAGTTAGCAGCTGCGATGTTCTTTCTTTTCATAATCTTTCCTCTTTCTAATGATGAATCGCGAAATTATACAATTGGTAGAACTATGTGCTCATATACAATGCACATCCTCTATTAATTAGTTTCTTTGTACTGTCACGAATCATATTGAGAAAGGATGGATAAAGAGCTGCCATTTATACAACGCGATATTAGCTGGTTAGACTTTAACTATAGGGTTTTACAAGAAGCTAAGGATAAGAGTCTGCCACTATTCGAAAGACTCAAGTTTATGGCTATCTACTCCTCAAACTTGGATGAGTTCTTCAGGGTTCGAGTTGCTAACCATAGAAATCTTCATAGGACTGGCAAAAAGACGAGAAAAACTCTGGATTATAACCCTGCAGAGCTATTGAACCTGATACTAGAGAAGGTCAATCAGCAGCAGTTAGAGTTTAGCTCCATCTTCTTCAAAGATCTCATCCCTCGCTTCAAGAAGCATGGGATACATCTGATCAGAAGACAAGGACTGACCGAGAAGCAAATGGACTTTGTAGATGAGTTTTTCCAAGAAAAGCTCCTTCCGTTTGTGCAGCCAGTGCTTCTTATAGAAGATAAGATCAAGCCGTTTTTAAATAATGGCTCACTGTACTTGGCGCTCCACCTTATAGATAAGAAGTCAAAGGAGGTCCAATATGCTACGGTAAAAGTTCCTTCAGATCATGTAGACCGATTTGTGATCTTACCCAACGAACTATCTGATGAGCACTACGTAATCATGCTTGACGACCTTGTCAGATATAGCATCCCTTGGATCTTTCCTGGATATGAGATACACCAGTCTTACTCCATCAAGCTCACTCGTGACGCGGAGCTTTATATCGATGATGAGTTTGAAGGAGACCTACTTGAGAAGATACGAAAGAGCCTTGCTAAGAGAGACATCGGACCGGCATCCAGATTGGTATATGACAGAGCCATGCCACCAAAAATGTTGTCTTATCTGATGGACGTATTTGAGTTAACGAAGTACGACCTGTTACCTGAAGGACGGTATCATAACAACGCCGACTTCTTTTCCTTTCCGATCTTTGGGAAGAAGCAACTACAAGAACCCAGTCTATCTCCTATCCCTATGAATACCTTAGAGGATAGCAACAACATCTTTGATGCTATATCGAAGCGCGACTATCTCATCCACCCTCCATATCACTCATACGAGTCAGTAGTTAGATTCTTTGAAGAGGCCGCTTCTGATCCCGATGTGTCGCACATCAAGATCGTCCAATACAGAGTTGCTTCTAAAAGTAGAATCATGGAGGCCTTGATTAAAGCAGCGAAAAAAGGGAAACAAGTCACTGCGTTTATTGAGATAAAGGCAAGATTTGACGAGATAGCAAATATCAAGTGGGGAGAGAAATTACAAAAAGCAGGTGTCAAGGTGCTTTATAGTATCCCAGGTATCAAGGTACATGCAAAGATGGCATTAGTTATCCGAAATGAGAAAGGCAAGAATAGCACATACGCTTATCTAAGCACTGGCAACTTTCATGAAGGCACCGCCAATGTATATTCTGATTTAGGCGTTTTCACAAAGGATATAAGACTGACTTTTGAAAGTGTAAAACTTTTCAATTATTTAGAAAGCAAAAATAGAAAAGGGATTTCATTTCAACATCTTGGTGTTGGCCTCTTCAACCTCAACAAGAAGATTATCGATCTTATAAAAGCTGAAGTTAAAATTGCTAAAGAAGGTAAAGAAGCTAAGATAACGCTCAAGCTCAATAGCTTACAAGATCCTAAGATGATCAAATTACTTTATGAAGCCAGTCAAAAAGGTGTAAGTATAAATCTTATCGTTCGAGGCATTTGCTCTTTAGTACCAGGTGTTAAAGGCGTAAGTGACAACATCAATGGCATCAGTATAGTAGATCGTTTCTTAGAGCATGCTCGTGTGGTCATCTTTCATAACAACGGAAAAGCAAAATACTTTATCTCTTCCGCGGACTGGATGTATCGCAATCTAAATAGAAGAGTGGAGATATTTGTCCCGATCTACCAAGAGGATATAAAGCAACACCTGCAAGCATTGATGGACCTACAAATCTCTGACAATGTAAAAGCACGACAACTAAACGAAAACAAGGTCAACAAGTACGTAAAAGATAAAGATCATGTATTGACAAGGTCACAGATGGACACTTACCGATACATATTGAGAAAAGAGAAAGAAGATTAATTATGATCAATGCCATATCTCCTATAGATGGCCGTTATAGCAAAAAAACAGAGTCTTTACAACAGTACTTCTCAGAAGAAGCACTTATAAAGTATCGCATCATTGTCGAAGTCAAGTACTTAAGCCATCTTTCGTCCATCGGTTTAATCAGTCTAAATGATACCGAGAAAAAACACCTTAACGGACTGGTTGATAACTTTAATTCGGATGATGCTGTAGCTGTTAAAAAAATTGAATCCGTAACCAATCACGACGTTAAAGCAGTCGAATACTTTATAAAAGAAAGGTCTACTGAACATGTTGCCAAAGAGCACATTGAATTTGTTCATTTTGGACTTACCTCACAAGACATCAACAACACTGCCATGCCACTGATGTTGATGTCTGGTATCAACGAAGTGATCTTACCTCATCTAAAAAAAGTGACCAACGCCATCCTTGATATGAGCAAAAGCTATATCAACATCCCTTTGCTTGCAAGAACACACGGGCAAGCTGCATCCCCTTCTTCACTGGGCAAGGAGATGATGGTCTATGTCGACAGACTACAAAAGCAATTATCAAAATTAGAAGGCCACCAGTACGAGGCAAAGTTTGGTGGTGCAACTGGAAACTTTAATGCACATAAGATTGCATACCCAGATATCAACTGGCCAGAGTCAATCGACTCTTTCATATCAGGCCTGGGCTTACAAAGACAACAGTACACAACACAGATAGACCATTATGACAACATGGCTGAAGTGTTTCAGATCATGTGCCGCATCAATGTCATCTTGATAGACTTTGCTCAAGATATATGGACTTACGTATCCCGAGATTACTTCAAGCAAAAGGTTGTCGCTAACGAAGTTGGAAGTTCTGCTATGCCGCATAAAGTCAACCCGATTGACTTTGAAAATGCAGAAGGCAATCTGGGTATCGCCAATGCATTATTAGAATATCTTGCACGAAAGCTGCCAATCTCAAGATTACAAAGAGACCTGACAGACAGCACCGTAACACGCAATGTCGGAGTGCCTTTAGCACACGTCCTGATCGCATGCCATAGCTTGCTCAAAGGTATAGGGAAGTTAGAGGTCAACGAGCAAGTGATCCACGATGACCTAACCAAGGCTTGGGCTGTGGTGTCAGAAGGGATACAAACAATCTTAAGACGAGAAGGATTTGACAGGCCGTATGAATTACTCAAAGCTTTCTCAAGAGGTAAAGGGAAGCTGAGCAAAGATGACTTTATCCAATTTATAAAAGAGTTAGAT
>CALIHL010000174.1 GCA_938022935.1 uncultured Saprospiraceae bacterium | reverse complement strand
CTTATCGACTAATCCAAGGAGAAAAAAGATAGAATCACTTAAGGGCTACCTATCCAAAACTTAGCTTCATCCAAACTCGTCCCGTATCTAAACTGACAATGAAGCCCTACGGCTTGTCCTTGCTTTAACTGAGCCGGAGCTTCAAGTTTGCAGACAGTGGGCGGCATCAAGCTGTCTGTCCCTGTGAAATTACAATCTTCAGCAACCTGAATTAGTGAATGCATATAGATGCTGTTACACATACCCGTCATCACTGGATGGATGGTCAAAGTAACATCTACATCGAGGTTAGTTACTTGGTAAAGGTCAATGGTATTGACTATCGACTGAAGTGATAATTGTTCAGGCAGATGCCTTGTAAAATTGATTGGATAGTGTTTATGCCCCTCTTCAAAGTCAGCATGAACGAGCTGAGCTACATTGACGATTCGTTCCGGCAGCAGTTTCCCGCCTGACTTTAAGAACTTGCGCAAGTGACTAAAGATCTGGACTTGATACTCATTAGCACAGTAGATACTCATCAGTTCACCTACTATATAATCAACTTCTTCTGGTAGCTCAAGTGTCATAGCATCACCAAAAATGACTTCTACTTTGTCCTGCCAGCCACCTTTGGTTATGAAGTTTTCTATAAAATCTCTCAAGTCAGGGTTGTTCTCAATGAGGTAGGCCTTCTTTACATATGGCAAGTAGTGTTGTGTTAATGCAAGCGTCCCAACTCCTGCCTCACAGACTACCTTATCTGTAAAGTCGTATTTGGCGAAAGCCTTCTGAAAAGCACCTACCCTCTTGGCATCTGTCTCCATGATCTTATAGTAGATCGGTGGAAACCCATAATGCTCTTCACTAAATGTCTGAGCCTCCAAAAGGCTGTACTTCAATGCATCGTATTGATCTATGAGCTCGGAGAGATATTGATCCTTCATCTACTGATTTATGGTGAAGATTAATTGGTGCTCCTAAAGTATCACAAGATGTTCATAAGTATCGCTATAAACCTATATTTACAATAATGAAGTTATACAAACTCTCAAGTTCAATAATCGTCGAGGCAGATGGACAATGCTACGATCTATCCGCTCATGATTGGGATCAACTTTTCAACACTCCTGATCTAATCGCATACTTAACTTCTGCGATTGCCGATCTCAAACCGATCTCTGCGACCTTGGTTGATGCTAAGGCGCCCATCCAATCGCAAGAACTTTGGGCCAGCGGTGTCACCTACTTCCGAAGTAAAGAAGGCCGTCAAGAAGAATCGAAAGAAGCGGGCGGTGCAGACTTTTACGAAAAAGTCTATCATGCAGATAGACCAGAGCTCTTCTTCAAAGCAACAGCTGGTAGAACTTCCGGGCCTAATGAAAAAGTTAGGATCCGAAAAGACTCCACTTGGGATGTCCCTGAGCCGGAGTTAACATTGGCCATCAACGCCTCGGGCAAGATCATCGGGTACAGCATCGGTAATGACATGAGTTCACGGAGCATCGAAGGCGAGAACCCGCTCTATCTGCCTCAAGCTAAAACTTATGATGGTTGTGCAGCTCTTGGACCATGCATCTTACTGACAGATGAGCCACTTTCTAAAGAAACAACTATCTCTATCTCAATCACTCGCGCTGGTGAAGTTATATTTTGGGATACAATAGCTATCTCACAGATCAAGAGAAAGTTTGAAGATCTTGTATCCTACTTGTTCAGAGAGTGCTCTTTTCCCAAAGGATGCTTTCTGATGACTGGCACAGGTATAGTGCCTCCGTCAGACATCACGTTACAATCTCAAGACAAAATTAGAATAACAGTAGATGCCATTGGCATTTTAGAAAATACAGTTGAATGAATAACCTTAGCGGACAAAACTATATCGGACAAACCCAATCGTCTAAAGGAACAGTTGTCTTTCATGCAGAAAATCCTGAAAACAAACACCCTCTTGAACCACTCTTTCATGAAGCGACTCAAGAAGAAGTAGATGCAGCAATTATAAAAGCTGAAGAGGCCTTTGCAGTTTATAAAAACAAAAGTGGCGAAGAAAAAGCAGTTTTCTTAGAAGCAATTGCAGATGAGATACTTGCACTTGGTGACACACTCATCAAGCGTGCATGTGCAGAGTCTGGCCTACCTACAGGTCGCATCACAGGAGAGCGTGGTAGGACAATGAATCAATTAAAACTATTCGCTTCCGTGCTAAGAGATGGCTCATGGGTAGATGCAAGGATAGACAAAGCTCAACCTGACAGACAACCATTTCCCAAAGTGGATATAAGAAGTATGCATAGACCGCTGGGGCCTGTGGGCATTTTTGGCGCGAGTAACTTCCCATTAGCGTTTTCCGTAGCGGGAGGAGATACAGCGTCCGCACTTGCTGCAGGTTGTACAATCGTAGTAAAGGGACATCCTGCACATCCAGGAACTTGTGAGCTCATCGCATCGGCAATTACAAAGGCGATTACTAAGTGTGATATGCCAGATGGCACACTCTCATTACTTCATGGGACTTCTCATGATGTTGGGTTAGGCATCGTGCGTCATCCTTTAATCCAGGCTGTGGGCTTCACCGGATCGTTTAAAGGAGGCAAAGCACTCTTCGATGCAGCTCAGGCACGTCCTCAACCGATACCCGTCTATGCGGAGATGGGAAGTACTAACCCAGTCTTCATCCTACCTGAAGCACTCAGGCAGCGAGGAAGTCAGATAGCCAGTGGTCTTGCTGGCTCAGTTACATTAGGTGTTGGGCAGTTTTGTACTAACCCAGGTATCGTAGTTCATCAAGATATGGATCAGGATGGAACATTTGAGTCAGAACTTGCGGAAGAGATCAGTAAGATCCCAGCAGCGACAATGTTGACTAAAGGGATAAGGGAGGCTTTTGACAAAGGCTTAGAAAGTCTTAAGCATGAAGTAGGTGTCAAGACCAAATCTTCAGGCATAGAAGACAAGAATGGTTATAAAGGCACGCCATGTCTACTACAAGCAGATGCTCAATATTTTTATAACAACAAAAAGCTTGAAGAAGAAGTGTTCGGGCCTTCTACTCTGTTGATCACGGTAGATAATAAAGGTGAGATGTTAAAGGTTGCAAGAGAACTTGATGGCCACCTGACAGCAACGATCATAGGTGAAAGTGAGGAGATAAAAGAATATGCGGACCTCATTAATATCTTAGAAAGGAAGGTGGGCCGACTCATCATCAATGGATATCCTACAGGTGTGGAAGTTTGTCATGCGATGGTTCATGGAGGGCCATTTCCTGCCACAACAGATAGCAAGACAACTTCCGTAGGGACGAGGGCGATTACAAGATTCTCAAGGCCTATATGTTTTCAAAACTTTCCAAAAGAGTTGCTTCCACAAGAGTTACAAGATGGAAACCCACTCAATATCAAGAGAATTGAAAATTAGAATTGTACTTTTAAAATATTAGAGAACGGTAAATATAAAAAGCACATGAATATAAAAGATAGTGAAGTTGCTCAAGACCTATATGATATCTATGATTACTATGTACATAGTAAAATAGATCGTCGACAGTTTATGGATCGCATATCTGTATATGCCGTTGGTGGCCTAACGGTACCTTCTATCCTTGCTTTTTTAATGCCGAACTATGCAAGTGCACAGCAGATAAGATCTGAAGACCCAAGAGTAAAATCAGATTATGTAGCCTACAAATCAGAAAAAGGAGGCGGTACCATAAAAGGTTTACTAGCTCAACCAGCAGACAATCAACAGAAGCTCCCAGGTGTAGTTGTCGTGCATGAGAACAGAGGTCTGAATCCTCATATAGAAGATGTAACCAGAAGAGCAGGTCTGGCAGGTTTTATATCTCTGGGTCCAGATGCTTTGACCCCTTTAGGAGGATATCCAGGCAATGATGATGACGGAAGATTACTTCAACGTAAGCGGGATAGAAACGAGATGTTAGAAGACTTTATCGCTGCTTATGAGTATCTAAAAGATCATCCTCTTTGTACAGGTAAAGTGGGTGTCGTTGGTTTTTGCTTTGGAGGATGGATCTCTAACATGATGGCAGTAAGAATCCCAGAGCTTAACGCAGCTGTACCATTTTATGGCGGTCAGCCAGATGATGAAGATGTGCCTTCTATCAAAGCCCCACTTATGCTACAATATGCCTCATTGGATAAAAGAGTCAACGCAGGTTGGCCTGATTATGCAGTGGCACTTGATGCTCATAAGAAAGACTATGTTGCTCACATTTATCCAGAGGTGAATCACGGTTTTCACAATGACACAACACCGCGATATAACAAGGAAGCAGCTGCGTTAGCATGGGAAAGAACCGTAGGGTTTTTCAAAGAACATTTGATGTAAGTCTTGCATCTGTAATACATGGTAAGCTAAATTGACACACCCAAGGGTAATCCCTTATAAATCAATGGAATAGCTAAAGTGTAGGTAGTTGTAGCTCTCCGAAGAATCGATCTAAATAAATCGTTTCAGAGTTGAATTAGTTGAAAAAAGTGCTTATCTCCGCAGCGTTTCTATGCTCAGATGCATTTATGTATGTAGAAGGTCATAAACAATCTTACATTCGCATCCTTGAACAGAAAGTAATTGAGAAGATTCGCTTCCTCTGTATGCCACAATCTGAAGATGATACGTGTATCTATGTATACTCGTACGCTAGTATTATTGTTTGGCGCACCTCTACTTTTCAACTCAACATCAGCGCATAGTCAGGAGATCTCCACAGCAGAGATCTGTGATAACGGTCTTGATGATGATGGAGATGGTCTATACGATGCTTATGATCCAGATTGTATCTGTGAAGCAGCAACAGAACCTCTTGCTTATATCAACAATGGCGACTTTGAGCTGACAAATGGATGCTGCAATGGCATGGACTCGACAGCTGCGGTTTGTTTAGAAGATTGGTTTTTAGTTACCCTATCGCCTGATTACATATCGCCGGCATGTGCTGAAACGGACTTTGCCCTTTTTGATCAAATAGGAGTTCAATATACAGGCGGTTTTATAGGCATGGGACCAAGTGTTGACACAGATGGCTTTGTTAAAACAGAGTCCATGGGTGCCTGCTTAGAAAGCGAATTCAAGTCATGCAGAGCGTATACCATCACTTTTAACTCACTTATCATCAATGATCTTGATTTTGGTTCACCACAGACTGATTTAGAATACGTGATTTACGGTTTACCAGATTGTCCAGTTGATGGAGACTTTGACTTTGGTCAGTCTTTTTGCAACAATCCAATCGCAGACCAAGCACAAGAGATCATGAGCTTCAATGTCATGGACAATGATAGAGACGAATGGATCAGACATGTCTCTTCTTTTGTACCTATCTTCGACATCAATGCGATCGTGATCTACGTACGGTGCGGTCAGCAAACCAATATATCTGGGACACCTTTTCTATACTTCGACAACTTTGAGTTTCTGATTGGACCAGTAGACTGTAGTATCTCAGGACAAGTCGAAGTGTCAGGGGATCCTTGCATTAACGATTACACATTGACAGCTGACGTAGTGAACGGTGAGACTTATCAGTGGTTCAAGGACTCGATACCCATCTTAGGTGCTACTGAAGTGACCTATCAACCTCAAGGTAACGATATCAGTGGTCGCTACACTGCTCTTGTCTCTAACAATGTGGAGTGCGCATTCATCGATGGCGGTCAGATCACCATGACTGAGGATATGTCTGTACAAGTATTCGATACAATATGTACCACAGATTACATAATATTTGATGCCGATACCTTGAGAGAAGCAGGTACATACAGTAGATCGTTGACTTCTGGTAGCGGAGGCTGCGGTGATACTGAGACGCTTAACTTATATGTCATACCGAACTTGGCATCAGATGTGGATATTAATCCGGGGCTCAATGCAGTAGTCGGTTCTGACGTTATATTTACACCTACGGATGCTTTCTTAGATCAGATCACGGGGTATAGATGGATGGAAAACGGCATGGCGCTAAACCAGAGCGATGCAACATTAACAACAAGCTCTGCAGCTGTAGGCTCTGTCTCTTACTCTTTCGAGTTTACGCATAGCCAAGGTTGTATGCAGACTACGACATTTACCATAGAGTGGAGTCTTCCTATTGCAACTGATGAGGACTGCACTAACAATATAGATGATGATCTCGATGGCCTGATCGACACCTTTGACGATGATTGTCCATGTATGATAAGTCAGATGGATATAGTCGAACTGAGTGGACAGATCTGCCAGGGCGATAGCTATGTATTTGGTAACCGATCATTATTTGATGAGGGCACGTATATGGACACTTTCGTAAATACTATCAACTGCGATAGTATCATGATGTTGACCTTAACTGTTGTACCAGAACAAAGAGACACCTTGTACGAGACGATCTTAGAAGGCGAGCAATTTGATTTTTTCGGCGCAACTTATACAGAACAAGGCTGGTACACATACATAGAGGTGGACAACACTTCTGATTGTGATAGCATATATACCCTTAGGCTTGAAGTGGACTACCCTTTGGCCATCTACGTACCCAATGTAATCAGCCTGGGATCTGCCTCAGGCAATGATCAATTCTATATATCACCTAATAAACCGATCACCCTGTCTGACATATCCATATACAACCGCTGGGGCAATGCTGTCTTCAAGCAAGAGCGCGTAGAGCTTGTTGGTGACGATCCCGCGATATGGGATGGTACTATCAATGGTAGACCAGTTGCCCAAGGTGTTTACATATATTCTTTCTCTTACACAGATGGGGATATCACAGAGCAAGTCCTTGGTGACTTGACGATTATTAACTAATCTATAACTGAAATATCGGCTTGGCTTGACGCAGCAACGACATCATTGTGCATCTCAGATCTATCAACATAAAATTTTCGTGAACCAAGTATCGTTTATCACACTTAGTATCACATCTCGATCAGTTATAAAAAGTGCTTTCTTTTTAAACTGGGAAGAGATCGCAATTTATTCGTAAACACATTAAATAAAAACATAATATGTTCAATCGTATTTTAAAAGCAACATTACTCGTAGCCAGCCTTCTGCTAGTCGTCTCATGTGGTGACGAAGAAGACCCTATGACTGGTGGTGGCAACACGGGTGGCAACACTGGAGAGTTTACCGTTTATACAGGAGATAAGATCACTTTTACAAAAGCTGATGACACAGATCCTTCAGAACAGGCGAACCAAGATAGAATCAACGACAACGTCTGGATCACAAGAGGCACGTCTGGTGGAGAGATATATAACGCTAAGACAGAGTCAGCTTCTACTAAAGGGACAAGTCCGGCTGGCACTGAATGGGCAGTTGGTAAAACATCCAATATCGGTAATTTGACATTTTCATCTTTTAGAGATGCAGTAAAGCCTCAAGAAGTTGTAGGCAAAGATCTTGTACTACACTTGATCGGCGCTGACGAATACCTTGAGGTGAAGTTCACATCTTGGACAGAAGGTAAAGCTGGTGGCTTTGCTTATGAACGTCGGACCAAGTAGGTTATAAATTATAATTTGAAAGAGGCCAGCTTATTTTAAGCTGACCTCTTTCTGTTTTCACGAACAATCTGAATTAATTTTCACTCTCCTTTATATCTCCCTCCTATGACATAACCTATCGACAAACTCAAGTGATTAGGTGCTGCGTCTTCAGTCAAGTAATTATACTGAGCTTTAAATCTCATATGCTTAAGCTCATAAGCCAATCGGAAAGCAACACCAAATGACCTTACTTGATCAGACGTCTCGTCAACTCCACCTTCTTTCCATGTTTTCCTCCTGCTGTTATACTCACCAAGGGCAACGCCATAGACCCACTTATGCTGCGGGTCATTGATGATATACCTATCCAATGAGAGTAGGCCTGATGAGACTACATGAAGATCTGAAGCTTCCTCAACGAGTACATTAGGGAAGAGCGAGGCTTGAGACTCTATACCTATAGAGAGATCATCCATTAGGTTATATCTTACTTCAGCTCCCATCAGAAATGCATTATTTACTAGATCAAGTTTGGATGATTGAGCATAACCCAACTGAAGCTCTAACTCAAACTTTTGATAAGATGGTGCTTGACCAAATGCACTTATCACTCCAAAAGTGAAAAGTGTAATTATAATTATGTTTTTAAGATTCATGATGTTTTGATTCATAGCTTATGTTATTTTAAATGCAATTTTATAGCAATTGTGTTTGTCATCCATTGACTTAAGTTAAGTATGGGTGAGGAGGAGGTTATTCCTTTCAGAATTTTTGAAAGCGAATAATTTTACTAAGCCTTAAGGCCACCTTGCGGCTGAAAGCCTACAGGAACTATAACATAAGATCATCTATAAATCCTGTTACTCCTACAAAAAATTTCTTCTGCTGCGGTCGAAGGGAAAATGTATGTGCATTGCTGAGGGCTTTAAGCCTCAGCTCTTTTCTACTTCAGTCAAACGAACTTAACTTAAGTCAATCATTTAAGGTGTGTCTTGCATTTAGCTTTGTGGTATCACAAATACAAAGCTTATGTCACGCCTTTACTTTTGTCTAACTCTTTTCGTTTTTCCATTATTATTGATGAGTCAGTCCCTTACCCAAACCGTAAGAGGGACTATAATAGATGTCGATAGTGAGATGCCTATGATCGGCGTTACCATCATGATAGTTGGTTTACAGCCGATTAAAGGGACTACCACTAATCAAGATGGGGCATTTAAAATAAACGAAGTTCCAACGGGTCGTGTCACATTGGAACTATCATATCTTGGATATGAGACTCGAGTCGTCCATAACATAGTTGTCAACTCTGGTAAAGAAGTAGTGCTGGATCTGAGCTTACAAGAGTCCCCTCTTTTTATGAATGAAGTAGTCATAACTTCAGAAGTCAAAAACGGAGATGCGCTCAATGACATGGCTATCGCGAGTGCGCAAGCGATATCCCCTGAGCAAACCGAACGATATGCTGGCGGATTCAATGATCCATCCCGCATCGTATCTGCTTATGCTGGAGTTGCCACCTCCAACGACAGCGACAATGACATCATCGTTAGGGGAAACTCACCTAAGTATTTTCAATATAGACTAGAGGGGGTAGAGATCACAAACCCGACCCACTTCGCAGATCAAAACTCAGTAAGAGGAGGCGTCAGTGCATTAAACAACAACTTACTAACTACATCAGACTTTTATACCGGGGCATTTACCGCTGATTATGGCAATGCCCTCTCAGGTATCTACGATCTCAAATTAAGAAATGGGAACAACGAGCAGTTTGAAGCCACTTTTGGATTTGGATTGTTGGGAACTGATCTGACGCTGGAAGGGCCACTTAATAAAAAAGGAGCTTCATACTTGGTCAATTATAGATACTCAACGATTGGTTTAGTGAGCGATCTTGGCTTGGTTGATTTAGAAGGAGATTTAACCTTTCAAGATGCAGCTTTTAAGCTACGGGTTCCTACAAAGAAAGCAGGCACATTCTCTTTCTTTGGATTAAGGGGAGCAAGCAGTTTTGATTTTGAAGACATAAAGGCAGATTTTTTCTCTACACCAGGAGATGAGCTATCCGATGATGCATTAAGAGAAGATTATAATAAAAATGCTAACCTGCTAAACCTTGGTCTTAACCACACTATACCACTCAGCGAAAGTAGTTTTTTAAAAACCTCAATCTCCTTCTCGGGTACAGGGATAAAAGAGGAAATTTACGAGACCTCAGCGGTAGAGATGTATGATTCAGAAAGCAAATACCTCGGCGACTCGATCATCAGCAGCAACTTAGATTATAAAAGTGATCTTAAAAACTTGACCTACAGAGTAAGCACTTCGTACAGCAATAAAATAAATAGCAAGAACAAATTTAAAATAGGTTCGCTTTTTACAATCAATAGATTAAAACATGATCAATCTTGGCTCCAAGAGCAGAACAACCAAAGGTTTGTAGCTGTCGATCTTGATGTCTCCTTTAGCTCTCTTAGAAACTATATCACTTGGAAGCATCGATTATCAGACAAAGTTACTATTGTCGGTGGGATACATAATACCAATGTACTCTTCAACAATAAACACACTTTAGAATTCAGACTTTCTGCCAATTGGGATATCAATGCGAAAAACTCCCTCTACTTGGGAAGCGGCAATCATAGCACTATGGAGAGTCCTCACAATTACTTTGCTCAAGTAGAAACAGCGGACGGCCTTATAACAGAACCGAATCATGACTTGGATCTACTTAAAGCTGATCATTATGTAATAGGATATAAAAATCGCTTATCTAAAAACCTAACTTTAAAACTGGAAGCTTACTATCAAGACTTATACAACCTCCCTGTTGAAAACGATCCAAAAAGTAATTACTCAACCATCAATGAAGGAGTTGACTTCCGATATGTTGAGTTGACAAATGAAGGCAAAGGAGTGAACTATGGCATAGAGGCAACGTTGGAGAGATCATTTAAAAACGACTATTACTTTCTCGTAAATGGAACCATTTACAATTCTAAATACACAGCACTTGACGGCATAGAGCGCAACACAGCGTTCAATGGGCGCTACATCTTTAACATATTGGCTGGCAAAGAGTGGACGAACATTGGAAAAAAGAAGAACAAGAGTTTCTCGCTAAACGCGAAGCTGTTTTTCGGTGGCGGAAAACACATCGTCCCTTTACTTCGAGATAACGCTGGCAATGTAGCCATAAGTCAAGATGAAAGAGTATTTTATGATTATGACAACGCGTTTGATACAAAACTCGATGATATATATACCGTCATCATCTCAGCAAGTTACAAAATCAATAAACCAAAGGCCACTCATGAAATCTTCTTAAACCTTGACAACATAACCAACACAAAAGGAAGATTATCAGAATACTATGACCCCAGTGAACCTTCATCTACAGGTTATGTCTCACAGTTTGGCATCTTCCCTAACCTCATGTATCGAGTCTACTTTTAAAAACATATCTTGATAAATCTTAAATTATGCCAACGACAAAGATGAAAGCCAGTATCTATAAAGTCTATGGTGGCCCCGAGGTCATCTCTTATGGAGAAGTAGAGCGACCTGAACCAAAACCAGATGAACTGCAAGTCAAAGTGATGGCGGCAACTGTCAATCGTACCGACTGCGCGATGCTGACCGCCAAGCCTCATATCATGCGGCTGTTCTGCGGCCTGACTCGTCCCAAAAAGCAAATACTTGGAACGGACTTCGCAGGACAAGTTGTTGCTACTGGATCAAAAGTCAAGCATTATAAAATAGGAGATCGAGTTATGGGCTTTCACGATATGGGTGTCCAATCTCATGCCCAATATCTCACCATAAGGGAGAAAAACCCTATGGTGCTCATACCAGAAGGACTGTCCTATGTAAAGGCTACTGCGAGTATCGAAGGCGCTCACTATGCTTTCAACTTTATCAATAAAGTGAAGATAGAACCAGGACAAGAAATATTAGTCAATGGCGCAACGGGCGCGATCGGCTCTGCGGTTGTCCAACTGCTTAAAATAAAAGGTGCAACGGTAACAGCTGTTTGCGATTCTTACAATATTGATACTGTACGCTCCTTAGGAGCAGATCATATCATTGATTATCTTAGAGAAGACTTTACAGATCAAGAGAAGACCTACCACTTTGTTTGTGACGCTGTCGGCAAAAGCTCTTTTAACCAATGCAAGCGGATACTGAAAGATGGGGGCATCTATATCTCCTCAGAAGTTGGAAATAATGGTGACAACATCTTCAAAACCATACAAACTCAACTGTTCAAGCAGAACAAAAGAGTCATCTTCCCAATTCCGTCTAACGTACAAGAAAGCTTAAATACGATTAAGTCGCATTTAGAAGAAGGTAAGTTTACACCTCTTATAGATAGGACATACGGCCTTCATGATGTTCCAATCGCATTCACTTATGTTTTAAAAGGATTCAAAACTGGCAATGTCGTAATTGATATGTCGGATCTACAATAGGACCATAGACAACTCTTTACTTCGGCTTTTCTATCGTGACTTTTTGTGCACCTTATCACTTAAAATCATAGATTTGGTAGGCATTCGTACAAGCGATGTTTAATTAAATCATCTAAGTGAAAGAAGAATTCAAAAATTATCAAGTCTACCTAGATTCATTTCATTTCTCAAATGAAGAACAAGAGGCGATCAACAAGCTCAACACGATTCGATCCTATAAAAAGGGTAGTTTGCTATTAAGAGAAGGTGAAGTTTCTACTAAGTCCTTCTACATAATATCTGGCTGCGTAAGACAGTATTATGTTAAAGATGGTGAAGAAAAGACGACCAACTTCTTTATTGAGCAAGAATCTATCACACCTGCCACTAACATGACCAACCTCACGCCTTCTAGTCATTATCTGGAGTGTTTAGAAGATACTGACCTGACATATGCAACAGACGAGCAAACTAAGGATATCTGCGATAAATTTCCGCGATTAGGAGAAATGTGTAGAGAGAATACCGAATTTGCCTTGAGCGAACATCATCAAAAATTTGCAAAGTTTATCATGTCCTCTCCTGAAGAAAGATATATCGATCTCTTAGAAAATCGTCCAAACTTGCTCAATAGAGTACCTCAATATCAGCTCGCCAGTTACATCGGTATCACACCCGAGTCTTTGAGTCGGATTAGAAAAAGATTGGTTTCCAAGAAATAAAACTTGCCGAAGAAAACCCGGATTATTTTTTCTAACAAGACAATAACTATAATAGATTTTTTTAGTCATCTTCTTAGAAAATTCTCATATCAATTACGTTCAAAAGATTACCGCAAGTTTGCAGCACACCTTATGGCCTGATGCGCTCATATTAAAATATTTACTTTAAGTAGTCCGCTAACCTTTCATTGATAAAGTAATCCCATCCTCCTTTACAACTCTCAATTGTAAATTCTGGGATCTCATCTGGAAAATCTTCAAGTACATGATTAGTCAGTATGAGCTGTGTACCATCAGCAACACTTTCCAATTGCCAAGTGGTTGTAGAAGCGCCTGGAACATCTTGGAAAGTCCACTTATAAACCAGCATTGAACCTTCTTTGACTTCAAGAACCTCCCAGATATGTAAGAAGTCTTGACTAGGTGCTTGGATATTAAACTCGGTCTTAAACCCTACTCGTGCTTCAAAGGCAGGAATCTCAGGAAAGTACCATTCGTGCATCTTAGGAAGATAAGATATGGCCTCCCAGACTTTATCAACAGACTGGGGATAAGTGCGCTTAAAAACGATAGGTTCATCTGTAGTTTTCATGGGTGTAATCTAAGAGATTTTTGGGGATTATTGGGCTCTCTATTCATCATAAGTTTTCTAATCATGAAGGAGTGTGCACCCTCCTTTCGATTATAGCTCATTAGCGATCACCTTGATTATAGCTGCTCTAGCATGGCATCAACTTCTCCATTGAGATCCGTACTTCTTTTATCATAGTGCTTGAACCAGAAGTAAGTCGTTACGGCCCAAGAAGTAAAACATATCGGCATCCACCAATCCCCAATGAGTTCAAAAGAGTCGCTAAAAGTAAGATAGACTGCTGGTGCGGCTAAGGCCAATCCAATCGCTGTTGTTATGATGTGTCTCCTTCTTCTTGACTTTAAGTCAGCCTTCATGGCCAGCAGATAATCTTTAGTTGCCAGCAACCTTACATCTGGAAAATCATCAGTCCTATTAGCAATAATCGCAAATCCCATACTCGCAAGGCCGAGTGCAAATCCGATATAATGATTGATCGTTAACGTGACACCATACAACAGGAAGATGGTCAATACGATTAGAAAGAACAATGAATAAATCTGCTTATTCTTTTCGTCTTTTTCTTGCTTTTCAAAACTTAAAATACTGTCCATAATAGATTCATTTTTAATGTTTAATAATGCTTTATCCTCATTTATAAAATCAGGTTTTAGCTGCTGCCAATCACTGATCATGGATTCTATATCTTTCATCCTATATTGATTGTGTTTGCATAATCTCTTTTAATCTCACTTTGATCCTACTGATCCTTACGCCGACGTTACTAACAGTTAGTCCAGTTATCTCTGCTATATCATTGTAGGAGCACTCTTCGAGCAAGAGAAGCATAATGGACTTATCGATCTTCTTCAATGATTGGATCGCCGTCTTTAGAGACTGGATCTGTTCATTGACTTCATACTTGTTATCTATAGATGCAGACTGATCGACAAGCTCTGCTTTGGCATCAGTCTTTACATTTTTAGCGTCTTTCTTTTTCCATAGGATACACGTATTAACTGTGATCCGATAGATCCAAGTAGAGTGACTTGAAGCTCCTTGAAATCCATCAAGACCGCGCCAGATATTGATCATCGTCTCTTGAAACAGATCTTCAACATCATGAGGATTGGTTGTGAAGCCCCAGCAAACTCTATAGACCTGTCGCTTATGATCCTTCAGTAATCCTTGAAATATGTTATCCTTATCTGTCACCGTATATCGGTTGTTTTATTCATTAGAGTACGTTTTCCATGATTTCTTACACTTTGCATTATTTATTTTCAAATTACCCAATCGACACAAGTCCTCAGAATGACTTTCCTTTGCACTCAAGTTACGAACACATGACATTTCAAGACTTAAATCTCAACAAGGGACTGCTCAATGCACTCAATGACATGGGCATGACGATCCCCACCGCGATACAAGAGAAGACATTCTCCCCTATCATGGCTGGACGAGACGTTTTAGGTATCGCTCAGACTGGTACAGGGAAGACATTTGCGTACTTACTCCCGACGATGCGACTCTGGAAGTATAACAAGTCTATGCTTCCGCAAATACTCATCATCGTGCCCACTCGAGAACTGGTTGCTCAAGTCGTTGCAGAGGTTGAGAAGTTAGCTACATATACTAATATCAAATGCGTAGGCGTATATGGAGGTACTAATATCAGAACTCAGAAGGCATTGCTCATGGACGGCGCAGATGTTGTTGTCGGTACACCTGGACGTCTACAGGATCTTATGTTAGATGGTGTATTGAAGACCAAAGACATTAAGAAGATGATCATTGATGAAGTGGACGAGATGCTACATCTGGGCTTCCGGACGCAGTTGAATATGATCCTTGACTTCTTACCAAAGCGTAGACAAAACCTCATGTTCTCAGCAACGCTCAATGAAGATGTAGAGCAAGTCATTGGACAGTTTTCAGATCGCTATGAGCGCATCGAAGCCGCACCTTCAGGAGCACCTCTTGAGAATATAGATCAGTACGGATACGAAGCACCCAACTTCAATACTAAAGCCAATCTACTAGAGCTCCTATTGGCTAAGTCTGCTGAGATGAGCAGAGTGTTGGTCTTTGTAAGTACCAGAAGGAAAGCGGATGCCCTTTACGGCCGCATGCTTCCTATATTAGGCGAAGACCTTGGTGTCATCCATTCTTCTAAATCTCAAAACAATCGCTTTAGCTCAGTATCTAACTTTCAGTCAGGAGAGCATAGAGTATTGATCGCCACAGACATCATCGCCAGAGGACTTGACATCTCCATGGTTACGCATGTAGTAAACTTTGACCTAACAGATACGCCAGAACAGTACATACATAGGATCGGTCGAACTGGTCGTGCTGAAGCCAAAGGTCATGCGATATCATTCATCTCTGAAGAAGAAGCTACATATCAAAAAGAGATTGAAGCACTTATGTCTCTCGAGATCAACATGCTTGACACGCCAGAGGAATTGGTTATCTCAGACGAGCTCATCCCATTAGAGCTAACTGTAGAGCACATACCTTTTGATCATGGAAAGAACAAGCAGCATGTTCCTTCAGGTCCTGCTTTCCACGAAAAGAAAGAAGCCAACAAGAAGGTTAACTTTCATATGACCCGCGACGAGACCAACAAGCTCAAGTACAAGAAGTCAGGGAAGAAAAAGAAGAAAAAGGATAGGGCTAAGAAGTGGTAGACCGTGTTAATGTGCTAATTGGCTAAGGTGGAAAATGTACTAATGCTTGCAAATCTGTCCTAACCTTTAAGTTCAAGAATCAAGCTCAAGTATCAAGTATC
>CALIHL010000173.1 GCA_938022935.1 uncultured Saprospiraceae bacterium | reverse complement strand
CATAACCCTGAAGTTCGAATTAGTGGATGGGCTCATAGTTGTCCAAGCATCCAAAGATGGGCATTCTGGTAACTATATCTTAGACACCGGTGCGCCTCATTTAATGGTCAATCAAAAGGTGGACAAGGAAGACTTTCAGTTGTGGACTGTTAAAGGGTCTCAGAAAGGAGAAAAAATCGACATTACTACTTTTGAGTTTGGTACCATCTTAAGACAAGATGTAGAAGCTTGGGCGATGGATCTTACTTATATCGAAGATATGATAGGTAGGCCAGTTGCAGGTATCCTTGGGCATACCTTGTTAAAAGAGTATTGCTTAGAGATCGACTACCAACTTAAAGAGATTAATCTTATCGCTGATCGCCGTAGATATACAAACTCTTCTGTAGATTATAATGTCACATCGATTAGTATAGCTAATTATGCTGATCACTTACCAATTGTCGAGATAGACGTAGAAGGGGTGAATAAGAAGTTGGTGTTTGATACCGGTGCGGCTATTTCAGTTTTGAATAAATCTGATGTGGAGTCAACTACGTCAAAGTCTATCGCTATTAATAATATCAGAATAGATAATGCGCCATTTTGCAATAGAGATCTTTCAGAACTCACCTCAAATGAAACTATAGATGGTATCTTAAGTGTCTCCTCTCTTGATGCGGCTAAGGTGTTGATAGATCATAGCTCAGGGCGTATCTTCTTATTCTGGTCTAAGGAGAAGATTTAAATTTCAACTTTTTTAGCAGCCAAACTTACCTATCTGCACGATGTTCTAGAGGTCTTAGTTGGGGTAATTTGTAGGTCGTAAAACTGCAACATCGAGTTGTCTTGAAGTAAATGAATCTTGCTTCTCAATAATATTTTCAATCAAAACCACTTCTTCCTCTTGAAGTATACAAGAGAAACAGCAAATATTATAAACATCAAAAATAGGACGATAAAATAACCATATCGATACGTGAGCTCAGGCATATGCTCAAAATTCATCCCATATAGTGCGGCCATGAAAGATAGAGGAACAAAGATGGTTGTGATTATAGTCAGGACTTTCATGATCTGATTCATCTTCATGCTGATCTCTGACAGATACAGATCTTGGATGCCATTGAGCACATCTCTAAATGTATCAACTGTATCCATCACCTGGAAGGTGTGGTTGTTAACATCGCGGATGTAATTAAGAGAAGTCTCTTCAACGAATGGACTTTCTGATTTTGCAAACTTATTAAGTGCTTCTCTTAGCGGACTGATTGTTTTTCTTAGTTTGATCAGCGTCCGCTTGGTCTTGTGTACTTCCTCTTTGATATTATCATGACGCTGATTAGAAAGCTGCTCTTCCATCCATTCGATGCGATCTTCTATGTCATCAAGAACAGTAAAGTAATGATCAACAACATGATCGGCGAGTGCAAAAGTGAGATAGTCTGCACCACTACTTCTTATCTTACCTGTTGATTCATGGATTCGTTTTCTCATCTCACTGAAGAGATCAGTCTTGTTTTCTTGAAAGGTGATCACGAGCCCTTTTCTAAAATATATAGCAACCTGCTCAGTATCAAGAGCACAATCTTGATGATCAAAACTAAGTGCCTTGATAATTAGATAATTTCCATTGGGAAATTCCTCATATTTCGCTCGACGGTTGATATCTGCGGCATCTTCTAATATAAGATCATGGATATTGAAGATCTTACCAATAGCCTTAATCAGATCGGTGTTTTGTAAACCACGTACATCATACCAATCGATATAATCCTTATCTTCTTTCTCAAATACTATCTGGTCATGTGTATCGAGGATGATATCCTCTATCGTCTTCTCATTGAAGCGTAGATGATGGACATACACCTTCTCAACATTATGATTGCCGGTATAGACGATGGATCCAGGAGGTAAGCCCGTTTTTCTATTTCTGCGCTTGGCCATACAGTTGTGATTGAGTCGAGTAAAGGTATCACGAAATGATTGATAGACAAACCAGAATTTATGGATTTCTTCTGGTTGTTTTGGCCTGTGAAATGCCAATAAGCAAGCTATATTTACACATCATTGTAACGGATATTTATGGAGATTTTTTTGTTCTTTTTTAAGTTTGGATGGGTCGCTTTTGGTGGTCCAGCAGCGCATATAGCGTTGATGGAAGAAGAGCTTGTAAGAAAGCGTAAATGGCTTTCTGAGCAAGAGTTTTTAGACTATATGGGTATGACTAACCTGATACCTGGGCCTAACTCCACTGAGATGACGATGCATATGGGTTATCATCGTGGTGGTGTAAAGGGTTTGTTCTTGGCTGGGATTGGATTTATATTTCCAGCAGTTCTGATCACACTTGCTGTTGCTATCTTCTATGATCAGATCCGGGACCTCGAGGGAGCACAACCGATCATAACTGGGATTAAGGCAGCCGTACTTTCGTTTATAGCTGCGGCAATACTCAAGTTAGGTAAGAAGGCTGCTAAGAGTGGTATCCTCATTATTGTTGGAGCGCTTGCGATTGTGGCATGTTGGTTTGGTGTCAATGAGATATTGGTCATCCTAGGTGCTGGTGTGCTGGGTTTGCTTATAGCGATAGGGAAGCAACCCGATAAGATGGGATTTTGGGCAGCTATGCCGATGGCCATCATGGCTCTTGCTTTGGGTAAGACTTCTAAGATCTTCCTCATCTTTTTAAAGATCGGCTCAGTTCTTTTTGGAAGTGGATATGTGCTCTTTGCATATCTGGATGGTGAGCTAATTGATAATCTCGGATGGCTCACACATAGCGATCTTGTCGAAGCAGTCGCGGTCGGACAGATGACGCCTGGGCCTGTGCTCAGTACAGCCACCTTTATAGGATATCAGTTGGGTGGTATCAGTGGTGGCGTGGCAGCGACATTAGGTATCTTTCTGCCAGCATTTCTATTTGTTTGGTTGCTCAATCCAATCGTTCATAAGATGAGATCATCCCCACCATTGAGATCTTTTCTTGATTTTGTCAATATAGCTGCTGTCGCAGTGATGATATATGTCACTTATGAGATGACAAGATCGATCGTTGTTGATTGGAAAGCAGGATTGATAGCAGCGGTGAGTTTTGCTGTTTACTTTTATTGGAAAGGCTTGAGTCCATTTTTTATAATTATAGGTGGAGGTGTATTGGGTTGGATACTGACGTTTTTATAATTATTCATTAAGCTTTTAGATCAGGTTACTTGAGATGAGTGACCTAACTAGTTAATTGCACGTTTTTACAAATGATACTATGCGAATAAGTCTTGTTTTTCTCAGTCTAATATTGCTCTATAGCTGTGCATCAGATCAGCGTGTTTTTGATAGCTATGAAGCATATCCGACCCCACTTAATGACAACCTCTGGTTAGATTATAGTGAGGAAAGAACCATATTTAGAATATGGTCTCCAACTGCAGAAGAAGCAAGAGTCAATCTTTATGCCAACGGCTCGGATGGAGCCCCAGTCGAACAGTACATCATGAGCAGGATGAACAATGGGGTCTGGCTTCGCAAAGTAGAAGGTGATCTTCAATCGACCTACTATACTTACAATGTAAAAGCTGAAGGACAATGGTTAGACGAAACGCCCGGCATCTATGCCCAAGCCGTTGGTGCCAATGGTCAACGTGCCATGGTGATCGACCTTGATCGTACGGACCCTGAAGGCTGGAGATTTGACAAAGGCCCGGAGGTTAATTATCCTAATGAAGCGATCATATACGAACTGCACATCCGAGATATGACCATCTACCCGCAGTCAGGTTCATCTTATCCAGGTACTTATGAAGGGCTTGTTGAAGCAGAAACCAAAGGCCCATCTGGAGTAGCTACGGCCATAGATCATTTAGAAGAATTGGGTATCACGCATGTTCATCTCTTGCCTACATACGATCATTACTCCATAGATGAATCTAAGTTAGATAGTGCACGGTTTAACTGGGGATATGATCCTCAAAATTATAATGTACCAGAAGGCTCTTTTTCTTCGGATCCATATAACGGGGCAACAAGGATTGCAGAATTTAAAAAGATGGTCAAAGCTTTTCATGATCGTGGCATCGGTCTGATATTAGATGTAGTATATAATCATACAGGCATCCATGAAGGATCTAATTTTAATCTTGAAAATCCTGGATATTACTATCGGCATTGGGAAGACGGAAAGGTAGCTGATGCATCAGCTTGTGGCAACGAGACTGCTTCTGATCGCGAGATGATGAGGAGGTTTATAAAAGAGTCTGTTCTCTATTGGGCAAAGGAATATCATCTGGATGGATTTCGATTTGACTTGATGGGTATCCATGATATGGAAACAATGAAAGAGATCACTGAAGCATTAAAAAGTTATAATTCTAATATCATCATCTATGGAGAAGGATGGACTGCCGGAGACTCACCACTGCCAGAAAAAAGAAGAGCATTGAAGAAGCATACCTTACAGATGCCACAAGTAAGTGCTTTTAGTGATGACTTAAGAGATGGGTTAAAAGGGTCTGTCTTTAGTGATGAAGAAGGTGGCTTTGTGAGCGGCACGAAGGGTAGGGCAGAGTCTATCAAGTTTGGAGTAGTTGGATCTATAGAACATCCTCAGATAGATTACAAAGCTGTCAACTACTCAGACGAACCTTGGGCCAATGAACCATGGCAGGCGATATCTTATGTCTCTTGTCATGATAATCATACGATCTATGACAAGCTTAAAGTATCGCGCCCTGATGCAAGTGAGTCTGATATAATTGCAATGGATAAGTTAGCTAATGCTATCGTTATGACGAGCCAAGGAGTGGCCTTTATGCACGCTGGAGCAGAAATGCTTAGAACAAAAAATGGAGAACACAATTCTTACAACCTCCCAGATGCTATCAATCAGATAGATTGGAGCAGAAAGACTAAATACAAAAGTGTTTTTGAATATTATAAGAACCTAATCTCTTTTCGCAAATCACATCCAGCCTTCTATATGTCATCACAAGAAGAGGTGGTGGGTCACTTGGAGTTTAAGACTGTAGAAGAGGACTTGTTGAGTTATACAATCAATGATCATGCTAACGGTGATACTTGGGATAACATCTTGGTGATATACAATGCTAAAGCAGATGCAGTACCCTATAGCTTAGATGGAAGTTGGAAAGTCGCAGTTGAAGGAGATAGTTTCTATGATGAGAATGGAACGAGTGTATTGGGAACGATTGAGGTGCCTGCTATATCGATGATGGTTTTGTATCAGGATTAAGAATGACGACAGTTTTGCAGACGACGGACCACCGTTTTTCGGACGACAGGCCACAGGTTGTCAGACGGCAGATGTTCAGACGACAGTTAGTTAGACGGCAGGAGTTTAGAAGATAGGCTCAACTTTAAAACAGACATAAGTACACACGAACCCAAGCACATAAGCACATAAAATCTAGTTGATCCAATCGAATAAAAACCCTTGAACTTCACGCGTCCATTCTTGGAGTCCCTCAGGATTTTTTGATATGTCGTTATCAAGTGTCCACCACTGTTCTTCGCCATCCACCTTTCTCATCACATGGATAGCGCCTTGATCTGCACAATCAGGGCATCCAAAGCGACCTTCATTTGCTTCAATTAAGAATTTTGGAAAGTTTGTCTTTAGATTTTTAATCACTGTGAGCGCAGCGTCATTGCCGAAGGACTCATCCATGAAGTCAGGTCTATCTTGACCACTCCACCAGTAGGCATCTTCATCGTCTCGATACAACTTGTTATCTTCTAATTTAAAGAAGTGCGCACAGTCACCTTCACACTCACCATATGATATGCCAAGTATCAATTCTTCTGCAGATGCATTGTTATCATCAGTACATGAGACTAAGATGAGGCATGTGAGAAGAGCGTAGACCAATTTTATCATGATATAAGCTTTGACTCTTAGTACGTCAGAAGAGTTAAATAGGTTGGGTGATGTAATCTTAGAAAGAAGAGCATAAAAAAGGCACTCATTGTATGAGTGCCTTTTTCTAAATTTTATATCTAAATATTATCGTTCAACCCCTGTCATATCTTCAGAGACATTGATGATGTGGTCTCCGATTTTTTCTAAAACGGAGAAAACACTATTGTACACCATCGCTGACTGAACATTATAATCAGGATTACCGAGCTTATTAAGATTGTCACCTTTCATCTTGTCTCGTTGAGCATTAATCGCATCTTCATCTGCAATTGCTTGCGTGATGTCTACATTGTCATACTGTGGATTAGAGATGTTTTCTATCATCGTATTGAACGCCTTGTCTACTAGTTCTAACATAGTAATCACTTCTGTTCTCTGCTCAGGTAAGAAGTATAGTTTTTCGTCTATTTTTCTTTCTAATATTTTAGAAAGCTGGAAGAAAAGATCACCGATGCGCTCAAGATCGTTGCAGATGTTGAGGTAGCTCCTTAGTCGCTTACTAGTTTTGTTAGTCATCTCCTGATTAGCAAGCTTGGTCACATACTCAGTTATCTCAAGTTCAAACTTATCAGTGATCTTCTCATACTTGCTGAGCTTCTTTAAAAGCTTACGTTGCTTCTTCTCTTTAGATGCATTGACAAGATCCATGCTGAATGTCGACATACGCGAAGTCAACTCTCCAAACCTTGCCACCTCTTTCTGTACTTCGATAGTGGCTAACTCAGGTGTTCTAATTGCAGTATCTATAAACTTCAATCTCTCTTCATCATCTTCTCCGTCTTTTGGCTTAACACTCCATATAGACATCTTTACGAGCCATGGCACAAATGCAAGTAGCAGAAGAACATTGGTCAAGTTAAAGGCTGTATGAAATGCGGATAATCCTATGGGCATCCCCTCACTACTATAAGGGTCTTGGCCAAACAAAGACTCTACAATAGATGCCAAAAATGGAAGAAGGTAGGGCAGTAGTATTACCATCCAGGTGACACCAATTACATTGAACAGCGAGTGTATCCTTGCTGATCTCTTGGCATTAGTATTTCCGATAAGGGAAGCCAACTCTGCTGTAATCGTTGTACCAATGTTCTCACCTAAGATCATAGCTGCTGCAACATCAAATGGAAGCCAGCCTTGGGCGCACATGGTCAATGTTATGGCCATGGCCGCACTTGAAGATTGTACGACTATGGTTACTACCGTTCCAACTAAAACAAAGAATATTCTAGATAGGATACCCCATTCAGTAAAACCCTGTAACCAATCAAGAGCATCAGGATTTCCTTTAAGGTCAGGAACGGCTCCTTTAAGTTCACTAAGTCCCCAGAACAAAATCGCAAAACCAATGATAAACTCACCCCAGTGTTTCAGCTTTCCTTTGCTTGCAAATAGCATCGGTAGACCTATTGCAAAAAGTGGAAGTGAGTAATGGCTTAACTTTACCTTAAAGCCAAGTATAGAAATTATCCAACCCGTTATGGTAGTACCAATATTTGCTCCCATCATCACACCTGCAGATTCTACAAGCGAAAGAAGACCAGCGTTCACAAAACTTACAGTCATCACTGTTGTGGCAGAAGAAGACTGGACAAGAGCGGTTACTAAGAACCCCGTGAATACACCAAGATATCTGTTCTTGGTCATGGCACGAAGGATATTTCTAAGTTGAGAACCAGCAGCTCTCTGAATACCTTCACTCATCATCTTCATACCAAAGATGAAAAATGCAAGTGCACCTAAGATGTTAATTACGTTCCAAAATCCAAATTCCATGTTGATTGATTAAGTTTTGTCTGTAGTTTTCTAAAAGTGTACGTCCGTCTGGAACCTCCAGAGGACTTTATTGTTTGACCCTACAGTATTTCTAAATACCATATCAGTCTGGATCTTAAGTTTATGTTTTACAAAGTATTTTGAAAATCCAAAAGTGTACTCCTCTTCGTCCCTTGCTACACCTTCCATAGGACTAATGGATGTATATCTTACTGTTAGCTCGTAGTTCTTATCAAAGTGATGTCCTGCTACGAGGTTGACCCCTGTACCTGTAAAAAAGGTTCCTATAAGCGTATTTTCATTGTCATATACGAAAGGATCATCTCCCGACGCATTCTTATTGGCATATTCTGCCATGAAAGAAAAACCTTGGTATTTGAACATAGCATCGATGAAGAAGGTCTTGATATCTCGACCAAAGTATGTTCCATCTTCTGACTGGATGAAAGAGCCTAATTGACCTCTTTCTCTGACTGCATTTTTGTTCAGTTCATATGTGGCCCCTATCGAAAGCTTAGGTGTTTCTTCCTGTACTGTTGCGCCACCTACGTAATCACCTTTTTTCGCAAAATATCCAAATGGGAATAGTTCAGCCCGAGCCGCATAAGATAAACCACCAAAGTTTCCTGCAGTAACGTTTCGTCCTTCACCTTGTGATATGGCAAAGACTTCTTTCATATAGAACTGTCCACCCAAGCGGTGATTCGTTTTGAACTGTAGTCCGACGTCACGGTCTATCGTATATCTTGAGTTGAGCAATGAGCGATCTACTAATTGAAGATCTCCAGAAGAGATAACCCGCTCTCTATTGCCAGGAAGTTTACGTTGTCCAAATTGTACAGAGAACCCTTTTGTAAATTTATACTCGATTGATGCGTCAAGCACAGTGTTAGGAGCATTTCTGAATTCTGTGGTATTACCGCCACTTTGATCTCTGTTGGTCAAGGCAAGCTCAGCTTTGAATGCCACTCTTGGTGATAAAACCCATCCATCAAACTTTAGCCTTGATCTTCTCAGTAAAAAGCTATGTTTCGCGTCTTGAAAAGATGATTCACCGTCATTCTTACGCCATTCACCGACATATAAGGTTTGAAATCTAAACCCTGCTTTCATGTAAAAAGAAGAGTCGGCTGCGTTTATTCTTATTCCGTCTCCAAATTTTGGAGCTGTGATTTGAGCTTCACAAACGGCTACATAACTAGCTATCATAGCCAGAATGAGATAGATTCTTGACATCGGGACAATTTTAACAGTGTGCAAAAGTATATATCTAATGTTAAGCCTATGTTATCTTTTGTCTTCAAAGTCATTGTTTTTGCCTAAAATGAGCAGCCAATCGAACATGACATTTTTGTCCCGATGCCAGATTGTTCAGATTGGCTACTACACTACAAATAAAAGATTCACATATTAACTCAATGTGAACTCCGTGTTATGAATAAGATCAGGATCAAATTAATAGAATGTGCTTCGTCCGACTCAAGACGATTGGAGCACAACTTATTTCCCATTTTTGCGCTTCATATATCCAAACACCAAGTTTATGTCATACTTAGATGCAACTCATGATCTTTATAAAGCTGCAGCTGAAACGCCAGATGTAGGCTTATGCTGCACGACTACGCCTGTGTGGCAGCTGCCGGGTTTAGACATCCCGTCGATCATGCTTCAGATGAACTACGGATGTGGGAGCACCGTACACCCAAGAGACTTGGTCAACGACCCAAAGATCTTGTATGTCGGTGTTGGCGGAGGTATGGAGTTGCTCCAGTTCGCTTACTTCTCCAGACAAAAAGGAGGGACGATCGGAGTAGATGTGGTAGATGAGATGTTAGATGCTTCACAGCGTAACTTTGCGGAAGCGGAAAAAAAGAATCCTTGGTTTAAAAGTGAGTTTGTGGACTTACGCAAAGGAGATGCGCTTAACCTTCCAGTAGAAGATGAATCTATAGATGTTGCCGCCCAGAATTGCTTATTCAACATCTTTAAGATCGATGATCTAAAGAAAGCCCTTTCCGAGATGTATCGAGTACTTAAACCTCATGGCCGTCTCGTTCTTTCAGATCCGATTTGCGATCAAGATATGCCCCAGCAATTAAGAGAGGACGAGAAGCTTAGAGCACTTTGTTTGAGTGGTAGTCTGCCCCTTAAGGAGTATATAAAGATGATCACTGATGCTGGATTTGGGACCGTTGAGATAAGAGCAAAGCGTCCATATCGCATCCTTGATCCAAAGAACTATGACACTGACGTAAATATTTATATCGAGAGTGTAGAAGTCTGTGCGATTAAAGACCCCATGCCTCAGGATGGACCTTGTGTATTCACAGGCAAGACAGCGATCTACTATGGAAGTGAGGATAATTTTGATGATAACAAAGGCCACAATTTGTTGAAGAACCAACCATTGGCGGTTTGTGATAAGACTGCTGGAGCTTTAGCGGACCTTAATAGAAAAGATATCTTCATATCTGAGTCTACTTGGTTTTATGATGGAGGTGGGTGTTGTTAGATAGTTGTCGGTTGATGGTCTATGGATGTCAGTATCCATGTGCTTATGTGTATATGTTTTCTATTTTTTTACTTGACACTTGACACTTGACACTTGACACTCAGATCCTAAACAAGAGAATTTGAACTTTTAGACAACGCTTCCAGCAAGGCTTCTTTGCGCCTCCGAGACACAGGCAACCTTTCTCCAGAACCTAGCACGACTTCATATCCATCTGTTGAACTAAACTGCTTGATATAATTAAGATTTATGATATACGATCTGTGGATACGTATATGCGTCTGTGGATCAAGCTCTTCTTCGAAGTTGGTTAATGTCTTGGATGCGGTTATTTTTCGATTGTCATTGGTGTAGATGTAGCTATAGTTGGAGTCCGCTTGACAGTAGACGATAGCATCTTTTGTAAGAATCTCTATCGTATCAATGCCATGTATGAGTATGCGATCATTAGAGTTAGGATGCTCTATCATCTCTTTGAGGTCGGTCAATGTTCTTTTAGAAAAGCGACTTGTTTCACCTTTTAGTCTTTCAACACATTCTACTAAGTCGTCTTTGTCTACAGGTTTGAGTAAGTAGTCAATAGCTTTTGTTTTAAAAGCTTTGATAGCATA
>CALIHL010000172.1 GCA_938022935.1 uncultured Saprospiraceae bacterium | reverse complement strand
CTTCTATGATATCCTTTAAGCAACCCAGTTAAAGCAAGAGAATAAATATTTTAAAGATTCTAACCTTCGGTCTTGAATTTTTAATGAATGAATATATCTTTGCAGCCGCTTAACAAAGCAGCGACCGGTTAGCTCAGTTGTTAGAGCAACGCCCTTTTAAGGCGTGGGTCCTGGGTTCGAGCCCCAGACCGGTCACTTAAAAGCCTTCTTCAAATTTGGAGAAGGCTTTTTTTATACGGTAAAACCAAAGGGGCGAGAAGTTTAATCTGAGCGTAGCAACGCGGAGTCGAAGTAAGCCCCAGACCGGTCACTTAAAAGTCTTCTTCGTTTTCGGAGAAGGCTTTTTTTATACGGTGAACCAATCGGATGAGAAGGTAGAAAGGGCAAGGTTGGTTTGTCATGGTTTTTGGTCAAAAACACACGCCAAACATGTTTGGGGAAATTCTTATAACCGATAGCTCTGCTATCTGCTATAAATAGGTCGCCACTCTTTGGCTCTATTTTTATTCTGGTTATCAATGAACTTAGATCGAAGATGCTAGAGATGTTTATCATCGATTGGGTTAAAAACGCAGGCCAAACATCGTTGGGGTGGTGTTCATAGCTAAACGCTCTCCTATCGGCTATAGATAGGGCGCCACTCTTTGGCTCTAGCTAAACTATTATTACTATTTTTCGCTCATGCTTGTATACATCTTAAGGGCGATCCTTGGCATAGCCATACTTATAGGGTTTTGTGTATTGATCAGTAACAACCGCAAAGCCATCAACTGGAAGTTGGTCGGGTCTGGATTGTTGATACAAGTTGTGCTGGCCTTTTTGGTCATTAAGATTCCGTTTATGACGGGATTCTTTAAGGCGATTGTTGACTTCTTCTTGGTCATTATCGCTGCGGCTCAGGAGTCAGCAGGCTTTTTGTTTGGCGACTTGGCTACTAATCCAGCATTTGGATTTGCATTCAGCGTACTGCCTATCATCATCTTTTTCTCAGCTCTGACATCGCTGTTTTACTACTATGGCATCTTACAGAAGATCGTCTATGGGTTCGCTTGGGTGATGAACAGGACTATGAAGTTAACAGGTGCAGAAAGTCTTTCCGCTGCCGCAAATATATTTATCGGGCAAACGGAAGCACCATTGGTGATCAAGCCTTATTTAGACAAGATGTCTCGATCTGAACTCATGAGTATCATGACAGGTGGTATGGCTACGATTGCAGGGAGTGTCTTTGGCGCCTATATCAGCATCTTAGGTGGAGACTCGCCGGAGGCTCAACAGGAGTTTGGGATGCACCTACTGGTTGCATCATTGATCTCAGCGCCAGCAGCTCTGTTAGTTGCTAAAATATTAGTGCCAGAAGATCCTAATCGTACTATTAACAATGATCTCAATATCCCTAAGTCTGCCGCGGGTAGCAACATGCTGGATGCATTGGCCAAGGGCACGACTGATGGTGTAAGACTTGCCGTCAATGTCGGTGCCATGCTATTCGCATTTATGGCCTTCATATATCTCGGCAATAACTTGTTGGATTTACTTGGGTCAGCATTGAACATCAATGACAATATCGCAGAGTTCACAGAAGGAAAGTATGAGAAGCTGTCGCTTCAGTTGTTCATGGGCTATCTATTCGCACCATTAGCGTGGATCATAGGTATCAATGGAGATGATATCTTCTACGTAGGACAATTGCTCGGTGAGAAGACGATTCTTAATGAATTTGTAGCCTATGCATCTCTTGGTGATATGCAAGCTGCCGAGTTCATCTCAAAGAGATCTACGATCATTGCAGCTTATGCCTTATGTGGATTTGCCAACTTCGCATCTATCGGCATACAGATTGGAGGCATCAGTTCATTGGCCCCAGGAAGAAGACAAGATCTAACGGAGCTGGGATTTAAAGCTTTGATTGGTGGGACTATAGCGACGATGCTGACGGGTTGTTTGGCAGGGGCTTTTATTGGGTAGCATCGTCAAAACATAAGATTTAAGAAGCACGTGTTGTCTATTTATGCATGAATACGCATATACAATCGATAAAAGTCGCAAATGAATACAAAATTGACTCTAACAATCCAAAAGGATGTCATTGAAGATGCTAAAGAGTATGCCAAAGAAAAAGGCCAAAGCCTATCTGATTTAGTAGAAAACTACTTCAAACTACTGACAAAAGACAAAAGGCAGATCAAACCAAATCAACTTTCTCCGAGAGTTAAGCGACTACGAGGAATACTTAAGGTTGATAAAGATTTTAATTATAAAGAGGTATTAACGGAGGAGCTAAGTAAGAAATATGGCGTCTAAAGTCTTTGTTGATTCCGATGTAATAATTGACTTTTTTACTGACCGTGAACCATTTGCAAACCCAGCAAGTAAAATTTTTGAGCTAAATGAGTTAGACATAATTAAAATTCTCATTTGAGCCATTAGTCTAAACAATGTATATTTATAGTCAGAAAATACATAGGACATTAAGACACAATCAAGGTAATAGAAGAACTTGTTGAAATAACTGAGATAATTGGAACAACAAAAAGAGAAATCGTTCAAGCTCTAAAGAATGATTTTAAAGACTACGAAGATTCTATACAATACTCATCTGCCCTAAGCATAGAAGCAATTGAAGCAATAATAACAAGAAACACAAAGGATTACGCTAAGTCTAAGCTACCAATATTTACTTCAGATAGCTATATCAAATCAATTAGTATAGAATAGCACTAATGATTGTCGAAAAGTAGTTGAAACATCAATTTTAAGTTCAAATTCGGATGTAACCTTGATCAGTCAAACGCTCACGAACTACTCGGCCTTAGCCATATAGTCATCGAAAGACATATCCATGTACTTCTCATCTTTGGCGAAGACCAACTCCTTCATTAACTGTGGAGCCTTCTTGTAGCCTGGAGAAATCATG
>CALIHL010000171.1 GCA_938022935.1 uncultured Saprospiraceae bacterium | reverse complement strand
TGTCGCTGGTTCCAGCGCTTCTTGTAAAACTTCGGAATCAGAAAACTCCCACTCTCCTCTTACCATTCTGGTGACATAGCAGTTGTCTGCTTCTTTGATGAGATAAGCTCTTTGCTCTTCTGTGATGTCACCCTCTATTTTGATAGCAGACTTTACGGAAGTTGTGAGTGCTCCGCCTTTACCTCTTTTTACAACTTGTGATAGTTGAGCATCTACATCTCCTATCTCCCAGCCTTTTCTTCGAGCAACATTTCTGATGGTGGCTACTTTACAAAAAGAGATACCTGCTAAGATAAGGTCGACTGGAGAAAATCCTAGGTCAGTTCCTTTTGATGGGATCGGTTCGTCTCCCATGATAGCATGTCTCCCATTACTTATAAATGATTGATAGCCTGTTGGGATGTTTTTGATATTGATTTCTGTTGGCATGATATTATGTTTTTAATTGTGATAAGATATTAGATCAGTGCTTTGATTTTCTTCCTAAGTGTTCCTTCAGTCGTCATGCCTTTATGTGAGTCTTTCACTTTGTTACCTTCCATAAAGAAAAGCGCTGGAATACTTCTTACTTGAAACTTTTGAGCCAGATCACGCTGATTGTCAACATTGACTTTGAGGATGTCGACGTCTTTTTTGTACTCGTCTGCCATCTTTTCTACGATGGGAAGAAGTGACTGACATGGTCCACACCAGTCTGCATAAAAGTCAAGTACGAATGGTTTTCCACCTTTGACTAAGTCGTTAAATTGTTTGTTGCTGGTTATAGATTTCATCGCTATGGTATTTTGTGTTTGTAATTATTTACAATGCAAATATGAATCACAAATACAGCGATGACAATGGTTAAAATTCCCTTTGAATTATCAATACTTCCCTAAAACGGTTATTTCTGGTTATTCATTTAGCCAATACTTGACATATTCATCCTGAAAGGTCAGGTACTTCATGTCTTTCATGCGATCTACAAACAAGACCCCATTGAGATGATCGAGCTCATGCTGAGCGACGACTGCTTCAAAACCTTCTATAGTTCTGACAAATTGATTACCGTCTCGATCATAGGCGGATAACTCCACCTTAGCGGAGCGAGGTAGCATGCCTCTGAGACCAGGGATAGACAAGCAACCTTCCCAACTGTCAACCATGGCTTCTCCAAATTCCTCTATAGTAGGGTTAATCGCTACCGTGAGGGCAAAATCAGTTCGATCTGGATATCGAGGATTATGATCACACTCCATGACAAATATCCGTTGTAACTGTCCTACTTGAGAAGCGGCTATGCCTGCCCCATTCTTTTCTCTCATGGTATCGATAAGGTCATCAATGAAAGTTTGCACTTCGTCGTTGGTTATATCAATAACAGGGATTGCTTGACACACCTCTCTTAGGATTGGGTTGCCCATCTTGATTACATCTAAGACCATTTCTATTGTTTAATAGGATATCAAAATACTTTATTAGCTCAAACGTAGGATGTAAAGCTAACTAAAGGGCATTGTAGTTAGAATTAACTATCTGTTATACTCAAAGGTGATCTTCTTACTTTAGTCTTTCAACTTTTTAAAGGAACGAAGTGTAGTCTTGGCTAAGCCAATACCAGATGTCTGGGAGACATCTGACGAAGAGAACCGCGAGCGGGTGTTGATCAAAAGCGTCTGATTTAAAGCTCTGTAAAAAAGTGGTGAATGGTAAGCTTGACTTTTTTGAAGGCTATATCTTAATGCAAAAGAAGTGAGCGTTATGCCTATCAACTTTTTTAGCTTGTGCGAGTTTGGCCGCCACCCAAATCATCCAAGGCCACGCTAAATTCTAAAGACCAAATTCAAACATACAACACCTCCTTATCTGGACCAATACCAGATAAGAAGGCCCAACCAACTAACACCTCTAAGAGGCGTTCTATAATCAGAAAGACGAATCATTATGGCCAGAGCCAAAAAGAAAAATATCACAACGGAGTCAGACATCATATCTGCCTATATGGACTATACACTTGAGTATGATGTCTCAAAGAATAATGCACATGTGTTCTGCAAAACAACTGATATAGAAGAAAGTGACTTTTATGAACACTTCGGATCTATAGAAGCGCTCGAAAAGAAGATCTGGCATATCCTCCTGACAACGTCAATAGACACTGCATCTAATGACGAAAGCTTCTCTGAGTTTACAGATCAAGAAAAGCTACTGTCTGTCCTTTACACCTTCTTTGAAAACCTAACACTCAATCGCAGCTACGTTCTTGAAAATCTTAAGACGAACACGTCTATAGGAAAACGAAAAACACTTTTCAGTCAGATGAAAAAGGTTTTTAGCCAATTCATTGATGATATATTTCATGACAATAGGATGGCCATGTCCAGATCAAATATCAAAACATTAGACAGTGTCAGGAAGCAAGCTTTTAGAGAAGGCTTTTGGGCGAAGTTTATCTTCTTGATCAACTTTTGGAAGAAGGATGAGTCCAAGTCTTTTGAATCAACAGATATCATCATTGAAAAATCAGTGCGAGCTGCTATGGACCTTCTTGATGCAACGCCTCGCAACAGTTTTATAGATCTTGGAAAGTTTTTGTGGAAAGAAAAAGTTCAAAATTAAATTAGAAAAACAAAGCCATGAAGACTACAGATAAGATTCCTACAGGCAAACTTAAGAGAGCTGGCAAAATATTAAAGACCGGACTGAAGGTTGGCAAGAACTATGCTTCTTACTACGGAGAAAAAATAGTCAATAGCAATGTCTCTAAAGAAAAGCTCGATCGTAACAATGCCTCGGACATCATGAAGAGCCTTCAAGAGCTTAAGGGCGGAGGGCTTAAGGTTGCTCAGATGCTAAGCATGGAAGAAAACTTGCTGCCTAAGGCTTATGTAGAACAGTTTTCCTTGGCACAGTTTTCTGTTCCTCCTTTATCTGCTCCATTGGTTAAGAAGACTTTCGTCAAATACTTTGGAGAAGCACCAGACAAGGTGTTTGACAAGTTTGATTATAAAAGCAGATTTGCAGCTAGCATCGGTCAAGTACATGAAGCTTGGAAAGATGGCGTTAAGTTAGCGGTCAAAATACAATATCCCGGTGTAGGCACTTCTATAGAATCTGATCTTGCCATGCTAAAGCCACTGGCTTCTCGCATCATGAATCTCAATCTTCAAGACGCTGACAAATACTTCAAAGAAGTAGAGTCAAAACTTATAGAAGAAACCGATTATAAATTAGAATTAAAAAACAGCTTAGAGCTTTCAGCTGCGTGTGAAGCCCTCCCAGGCATCAAGTTTCCAAAGTACCTGCCTGAGTATAGTAATGAAAGGGTTATCACTATGGAGTGGATCGAAGGCATTCATCTATCAGAATGGCTCAAAACCAAGAGAGCAACTCCAAGGCAAAGAAATCTCATCGCACAACAGCTGTGGGACTTCTATATGTTTCAGATTCACGAACTAAACAAAGTGCATGCTGATCCGCATCCTGGCAATATCATCATCACTCCAGATGACGGACTTGCCATCATCGACTTTGGGTGTGTCAAAGAGCTACCCTTAGACTTCTATACTCCTTATGCAGGATTGTTAGACCCTGATGTTATGGAAGACAATAATAAATATGAGGACTTGCTCAAAGAGCTGGAGATGATATATGAAGATGACTCAGAAAAAGAGAAAACATACTTTAAAAATCTATTTACAGAAGTGCTATCATTCGCATTGACACCTTTTAGATCTGAGTCATTTGATTTTGGTAACAAGGCCTTCTTCAAAGAGCTAACC
>CALIHL010000170.1 GCA_938022935.1 uncultured Saprospiraceae bacterium | reverse complement strand
TAACAGCTTAAAGTTTGATCAGTCATTCAATATTTATAAATATCGTAACTATTACAATGGAGGAGGAGTTGGCATCGGAGATGTCAATAATGATGGATTTGTTGACGTCTACTTTACTGGCAACTTGACGAGTAACAAACTTTATTTAAACAATGGAGATTTAACCTTTTCTGATATAACAGAGAAAGCAGGTGTTGGAGGAGAAAAATCATGGTCAACAGGAGTGAGTATGGCGGATATCAATGGAGATGAATTGCTTGATATCTATGTCTGCAATTCTGGAAACATCAAAGGTGATAATAAGCAGAATGAATTGTTCATTAACAATGGTGATGGGACATTCACAGAAAGTGCATCACAATATGGCTTAGATGACCAGGGGTTCTCTACGCACGCGGCATTCTTTGATTATGACAGAGATGGTGATTTGGATGTGTACTTGTTGAATAATTCTTTTCAAGCAATTGGAAGTTTTAATCTAAAGAAAAATCAGAGACCGGTTAGAAATGAAGAAGGCGGCGATAAGCTTTTTAGAAATGATAATGGTCAGTTTATAGACGTTAGTGAACAGGCAGGTATTTACGGAAGTGTGATAGGTTTTGGTCTTGGTGTTACGGTTGGCGATCTTAACCTCGATGGCTGGCAAGATATTTTTATATCCAATGATTTTTTTGAACGCGACTACATCTATATTAACAATAAGGATGGAACCTTCAGTGAAGAATTAGAAAATCAAATGAAGTCGATCACTGGTGCTTCTATGGGCGCAGATATGGCTGATATCAACAATGATGGATATCCTGATTTATTTGTAACTGAGATGTTGCCAGAACCTAATGATCGACTAAAAACTAAAACGACATTTGAAAACTGGGATCGATATCAATACAATGTTGACAACGGTTACTATCATCAGTTTACTAGAAACATGCTGCACCTGAACAATGGAGATAACACTTTTAGTGAGATCGGTCGGATGGCCGGCGTTGAGGCAACAGACTGGAGCTGGGGTGCACTAATCGCCGATTATGATAATGATGGTAACAAGGATCTTTTCATAGCAAACGGAATCTATAAAGATCTTACGGATCAAGATTATATCAATTACATCTCTACTGCAGAGATGGCAAAGTCTGTCATAAGTGAAGATGGTGTTGACTTTGAAAAGTTAACCGAAGTGATCCCTTCTAATAAAATCTCTAATTACATGTATCGTAATGAAGGTGACCTTGACTTTGATAATGTCACTGATAGTTGGGGACTTGATGAGCCATCACATTCTAATGGATCGGCATATGCAGATTTGGATAATGATGGAGATCTTGACCTTGTTATTAATAACCTTAATGCAGAAGCCTCTATCTATATTAATCATAATGAAATTGCCAATCCAAACCATAACTACCTCAAGCTTATTTTGAAAGGAGGAGACAGCAACACTGCTGCAGTTGGTTCGAGAGTTCAGGTATATCAAGGCAATGAGATGTATTCATATGAGCAGATGCCAGTTAAAGGATTTCAATCGTCAGTAGACCCAAGAATAAATGTGGGTTTAGAAAAAGATAAAGTAGATAGTCTTATTGTCTTTTGGCCAACCGGAGAACGATCGAAATTAGAAGGTATCTCTTCTAATCAAACTTTAACGATTGATTTCAATAAGACAGAAAGCTCGTCTGATGAAAGTATGAGCACTGAAAATGTAAAACTCTTTACACAAAATGAAGAAGTAATAACAACCTTTGTTCATAAAGAGAATGACTTTGTTGACTTTGATAGAGACCGCTTACTGTATCACATGTTATCAGTAGAAGGGCCAGCTCTTTGTAAAGGTGATATGAATGGCGATGGACTTGAAGACATATATATAGGAGGCGCAAAGGGTCAAGAGTCTGGGTTGTTTCTGCAAAGATCTAATGACTCATTTAGAAAAGCTAACCAGACTGCCTTGGTCCAAGACAAACTATCAGAAGATGTAGACTGTAGTTGTTTTGATGCTGACAATGACGGAGACTTAGACTTATATGTTGCAAGCGGAGGTAATGAGTTTGCAAGCAGCTCATCGGCTTTGATTGATCGACTTTACATTAACGATGGCAAAGGCAAGCTGACAAAGTCAAAGCAAATACTTCCAACTTTCCAATTTGAAAATACATCAGTTGTTATTCCTTCAGATATAGATGGTGATGGTGACCTTGACTTGTTTGTAGGTACACGAGCGAAACCATTTTTGTTAGGTGTGCCTGTTGATGGATATATATTGGAAAATGACGGTACTGGCAACTTCAAAAATATAACTAATACCGTTGCTCCAGATCTCAAGAAGATCGGTATGATCACCGATGCCACTTGGGCAGATGTGGATAATGATGGATCTGAAGACCTCTTGGTCGTAGGAGAGTGGATGGGGATTAAAATATTTAAAAACGACAGTGGTAGCTTTAAAGATGTCTCTGTACAAATGGGCTTGGATAGCACTAACGGTTGGTGGAATGCTATCGAAAAAGAGGATATCGACAATGATGGAGATCTTGATTTTGTACTCGGCAATCATGGCGCTAACTCTCGCTTTCAGGCATCTTTAGACAAACCAGTATCTCTTTATGTCAACGACTTTGACCAAAACGGCTCAGCAGAGCCAATCCTATGTACGTATATCGGAGAGAAGTCATATCCGCTTGCACTTAAGCATGATCTAGTGATGCAGCTACCAGTGTTGAAGAAAAAGTATGTGGCTTATGAATCCTATAAAGATCAAAGTATTGAAGACATCTTTGGTCAAGAGCTAATTGAGAAATCAGTGAGATCTGATGTCTATATGTTGGAGTCTGTTGTTTTGATTAATGAGGGCGATGCATTTGACATTAAGAAGCTACCTCGTCAAGCGCAGATGTCGCCTGTGTATGGTATAGAGATACAAGATTTTGATAAGGATGGATTTTTAGATGTCATCTTGGGTGGGAACTTTTATAATGCCAAACCAGAAGTTGGCCGTTATGATGCCAGTTATGGCACTTATTTGAAAGGTGATGGTGCTGGTAATTTTGAGTATCTTTCTAACAAATCAATAGGCCTAAGTATTGATGGTCAAGTAAGAGCTATAGAATCAGTAAAGTCAACCAATGGAAATATTTTGTTGATAGCTAGAAACAATGATCGTCTCTTGACCTTAGGATACTAGGTAATGACAGCTAACCATGCTCAGGCTATTAACCACATACTTTTTACTCTCACTTGGACTTACGCTTAGTTGTCAAAGTCAAGAGTTTGAATGTGACGGGACAGCTTATATCATAGTCTATACTCAGTCTTCTGGGATATCTACCCTTTATCAAGTAAAAGAGCAAAACAAGAGCTTTAATTATACACCAATAGAACTTTCAGAAAACAGAAGACTCACCAGCCTGTCTTACAATGTTCTTGATAAACACTTGTATGCCTTGGATGTCAATACTTATGAGCTTGTAAGAATTGATCGCAATGGCATTGTTACTTCAGTTGGCGTTCCTGCTAATTTAGATCAAGGGTTTATTTACAACAGTGGGACAATATCTCCGGACGGATCCGGTATTTATATGATTGGCTACAATCCAGAATTTGGGTTTGATAATAAGTTCTATACAATAAACCTAAGTCGAGAAGATCTTTATGCAGGTTTTCTTGGTGTCACTGGAGAGGCACGAGCGGAGATACATGATTTTGCAACTGATCCTACAAGTGGAGAGATGTATGGCTACGATAATTTGGAAGGAAGTCTAGCGCAAATTGGAATAGGAGGCCAAATATCAAGTGGAGGTTTCCCTAACAATGGGGTGTCCTATATGGATGGTTTATTTTTTAATCAGAATGGTGATCTTTTTGGTTATGCTGCAAGCAGAGGATTTTATGCAATCAACAAGCAAAATGGGCAAGTGGAGTTTTTAGAAAGTGGGCCGGAAGGTACAAGTGGTGATGCTTGCTCATGTCCTTATACTTCGAGTTTTGAAAAAGATGTACAACCGCGTGAGATCCTACCATGTCAGGAGTTTGAGGTTGTCTATTCGTTTAACAACAAGTTGGGTATTGGTCAGACTTGGGTGAGTTTGCGCGATACTTTGCCTGTGGGGTTTGAGATTATTGATATTAAAAGTAAGATTATCACTTCCGTAAATATTGTAGAGAGTCCACCTCATATTCTTGCATTAGATAATCTAATTTATCTCATGAGAGATAATGAAATAGTAGTGACCGTAAGAGCTCCTTCAGATTACATTGGACCATTTGAAAGTAGCGCTACTCATTGGGATTTTCCCAAAGCATTCGGTACTTTTCAAATCTCTGATGATGAAGCTACAGAGGAGATAAATGATCCTACTACGGCAATGATCATTGGTGAAGAGGACTTGGACTTTAATCATTTTATAGAGTATAGCTGTGATGGCAAAGAAGTAACGATATCATCTCCTATTGAAGCTGAATCATATTTATGGAGCGATGGCTCTCAGGATGAACGCTTAACAACCAATGAGGGAGGATGGTATACTTTGATGACTCAAAATGATTGTGTCATCTATCACGACTCTGTATTTATTTCTGATTTTTTAGACGAGAAAGAGCTTGTTATTCAAGGATTAGAAAGGGTGAAAATTGGAGCAACTGTTATACTAGTTGCAACAGTTAACAGAGGCACGCCTGTTATATACAAATGGTATGATGGTAGAGATACAATCCGTTGTATAGATTGTGCAAGTATGACATTCACTCCAGTTGAGGATACAAACTTTGAACTTTATATAGTAGATCAACAGGGTTGTCGATTAGACGCCTACTTTAAAGTTGGTGTAGATATAGAAAGAGACTTTTATGCAGCAACTGCTTTCAGTCCAAATGGCGATGGCATCAATGATGTCTTCTTTTTACAAAGCTCTACTCAAGGTATGATAAGGAAGATGTCGATATACAACCGTTGGGGCGGAGAAGTCTTCTCTGCCGATGATGTACAACTTAATGAATCTAAAAGTGGATGGGATGGCTTTTATGCTAACGGCAGGACAATTGACACAGGTGTATTTATATGGGTAGCTGAGATAGAATATATAGATGGCTTGACAGAATCAAAATCAGGAACTATAACGCTGATGGCTCAAAATTAGAAGAGGGGTAGATATGAGGATGTTTAAATATTGTGTTACGCGGTTTTTCGTTCTACTCATAGGGAGCTTTTTCTATAGTTGTGCAGAAGGAGAAGTAAAGAACAGCACCATATTCGAACAGGTATCTGGAGAGGAGCTGGGTATTGATTTTTCTAATCGACTTGTGGATACAGACTCCATGAATATCATCCAATATCTTTACTTCTATAATGGAGCAGGGGTTGGAGTTGGAGATGTGAATAATGATAATCTGCCTGATATCTTTTTTGCATCCAATCAGGGCAAGTCAAAACTACTTATCAACCGATCGGTGGAAGGGGAGATGAAGTTTGAAGATGTTACTGACGCTGCCAACATCGATATAGATGGTTGGAGTACAGGAGTCAATATGGTAGATATCAATGGAGATGGAAGATTGGATATCTACGTATGCCAAGTAAACTACAAAACACTTATTGGCACCAATCGCCTATTAATCAATCAAGGAATAGAAAATGGTATACCTAAGTTCAAAGACGAAATCACTGCTTACGGGCTAGAGTTTTCAGGCCTTTCTACACAGACTGCCTTTTTAGATTATGATCTGGATGGTGACTTGGATATGTACTTGCTTAATCACTCAGTACATGCACCAGATAACTACTCGGACTCTAATGTCCGTGAGGTCGCTTACGCTAATGGGGATAAACTATACAGAAACGATGATGGAATCTTTAATGATGTTACAGCAGAGTCTGGTATTTACAGCAGTAAGATAGGATTCGGTTTGGGCATAGGTGTCAGTGACTTGAACAAGGATGGCTATCCCGATATATATGTAGGCAATGACTTTCATGAAAATGACTACCTGTATCTCAATCAAGGAGATGGTACTTTTAAAGAAGTTATAGAGGAGGCTACAGGTCACACATCTCAGTTTTCTATGGGCCTTGATATTGCCGATGTTAACAATGATGGTTATAATGATATCATCACCATGGACATGATGCCAGAAGACCAAGTGGTCAAAAAGAGCTCTGTGCCTAGTGAGAACTATGAGATCTACAATTTCAAAAAAGACTTTGGTTATCACTATCAATTGGCTCGGAATAATTTTCAACTCCATTCTGGTAGACTAAAAGATAGCGTACCGTTGTTTTCTGAAATCGGTCAATTGATGGGTATAGAAGATAGTGACTGGAGCTGGTCTTCACTGTTATCTGATTTCAACTGCGATGGACGCAGAGATCTTTTTGTAACCAATGGCATAGTAAAGCGACCAAATGACCTTGACTATCTCAACTATATATCAAACAATCTCGTACAACAAAATGCCAAAGACGCTGAACTGATTAATAATA
>CALIHL010000169.1 GCA_938022935.1 uncultured Saprospiraceae bacterium | reverse complement strand
CACGGATGAGAAGGATTAAAGGATTACACAGATTCCTCGCTTAGCCGAAATAAAAGAAGTACTGGGGAGTTGGAGTGGGTAATAGAACAGGTATCATCTGCTCAAAAACCGTCTGAACTATGATCAAGATGATTTAATGATGAACTTTGATTTTGTATTCATCCATTCAAAGGGGCTAATAATCAAACCACCGATATTCTGAGCTCCCATAAATCTGTGAAATCCTTTAATCTGCTAAAATCAGTATTCTGACAAGTGAATATGTGCAGATAACCCAAGTAAAAAACCAAACAACACTCATCACTCCAACGCTGCAATTCATCACTTTCTTTTGAGAATCTTCGAACATTCTAAGCTTTGCTGCTTTCTTTTATCTAATCGATAGCAGACTTCCAATAATATCTTCATACATTAGAATCCTAACGACCTATACTAGTTTATTGTGAATTGCATCTTGTAAAAGGGGGAGTCTATGTCAAATGGCTACAAGCGAATGTAAGCTATAAATATTGGATTTAGCCTTTACATAGACAGAAGCAAAACAAATAGAACGGGTAAGTAACTATTAACTTCCAAGGATCATAATTTGAAATACGACTATAACAACCCGCTAAGTATAACAAGCCAGTTTACCTTCTGTGGTTTACCTTTTAGACTTGACACATATGCTAGTTGTGCTTTTAATTGTAGTTACTGCTTCGCAAGGTTAAGGGGCGGCAATATTGCATCCAAAAAATTAAGGGTTGCAAGCCCATATAGTATAATTACTCGTTTCAAAAATTCTATTGGTTTTCCAGAAACAAATACTGGTGTTGTCTCTGAGTTTATACAAAATAGAATGCCAGTACATTTCGGAGGGATGAGTGATCCATTTCAGCCCGCAGAAAAACATTATCAGGTTTCTCTTAAAGTTTTAGAGTATTTATGTAAAATAGAGTATCCAATAGTAATAAGCACAAAGTCTACTCTTGTAAGTGATCCCCTTTACTTGAAGGTGCTTCAATCTAATCCGAACATTGTTGTACAGTTTTCTTTTTCAAGTTTGCGAGACGAAGTAAGCATGTTAGTCGAGCCATATTCCACGAACCCATCTGAATTGCAGAGAACTATAGAAACTCTTTCAAAGAATAATATTAGAACGGCTATTAGATGGCAGCCTTATATTGTTGGTGTGAGTGAAAGCGTTCCTGAATTTGTAAAAGGAGTCTCATCATTAGGGGCTTTTCACATTGGCTTTGAGCATCTCAAAATGCCAGTCGAAAAAAATGCTCATTTGTGGAAAAAAGTTAATGAATACAAAGATATTCAAATCTATAAAGACAAAGCTAAGACGAAGATTGACGGGAGGGAGATAGTATTAAAGCCTGAATATAAAATTGCTGCAGCCCTTGAAGTTAAGTCGGAATGTCACAAAAGATCTATGAATTTTGGATGTGCTGACAATGAAATTCAATATTTGTCAGATAATAGTTGTTGTTGCTCAGGTATTGACTATTTCCCTGAACATAGTAATTTTTATAAGTACACTATGTCTTATGCCGTAAAGTGTTCTATGGGCGAAAAGATAAAATTTAGTACTATCAGTTCAGAATGGCACCCCAAGGGTTCTATTGATAAGCACATTAACTCTGATTCAAGAATTACAGCAGTCAATGGACATAATACAGTCTCAAACTATATAGTCGATAGATGGCAAAGGTTAAATTCAAGATTTAATCCTACATCATTTTATGGGGTAGAATACTATGGAGAAAAGGACCAGCATGGATTCAATGTATACGAGTGGAATAATGGGCTTATTGACGTGATAAAACTTCCGTGCAAATAAATTGCACGCCAAATGTTATAATGTGGAAATATGAGTAAACTTAGTCCAACAAGATTGCATTGGCAATGGTATAGAGACCTTTTTAGTATCACGATACTTCGATATCTTGTAGTATGGTTCTCTATAGTTCCGATTATAATTTCTATCTATAGAAATTTACCTGATGAATTGCAAATTAGAGTAAGCCAGGTTACCTACTTTATGGACTTGGATTTAGAAATTATCTTACCATTCAATTGGCAATTGCTCTGGATTTCTTCCTTTTTCTATGTAATCGCTTTGACTTTATATTATATTTTTTGCCCTAAATTTATTAAACTATATCCCTCATTTGCTCACTATAAAGAGCATCTTCATTCGCCAAGATGGATCGTTTGGGAAGCTGAAGAGTTAATAAACGACGAGATGGCTTTGCCTAAGCTGTATGACCGGTTGAGTAAAAAGAAATACTTCAGAACTACAGATCCTAACGAAGCCAAAGGCGAGGTAATAGTTAAGGAGAATCAAACAGAAATAACTTTTACTTATGACGGAGTTGATAACACTCTATCTTTTCCTCCTTTAGGCGTAAGTGAAAATGTAATACTCAGCCAGGAGCGAGATATTTTTTGGGAAATATTTGGGAGGTATTCTCAATCAAGAAAGTTCTTCAGGCTTCTGATTATTGGAATCTTATCGATTAGTGCACTTCTATTTGCTATTGCTCTTTCGCAACATGTTTTTAGAGGGTTGGAGTATACGTGGGATTTTATAGTTTCTATTTATGGCAGCATTTGTTATTGTTGTTGTTGTCTCCCTTTTTTCCAAACAAGTGGAATGTTATTTTAAAGTAATTGCTAATTGAATGCAAAATGGGATTTGATGAATATTAAACATAACGAAATTGACATTCCTGAGAAGGATCCGTTTTCAAGCTGTAAACTGGGAAGAAAAAAGTATGCAGATGTTTTGTCCAATATTGTCAATTCCTACTCATTTGGTTTTGTCTTAGCAATAAATAACAAATGGGGAACTGGGAAAACCACTTTTGTGAAAATGTGGGAGCAAGACCTAAAAAATAGAGGTCATAAAACACTTTATTTCAATGCATGGGAAAATGACTTTGAGGACAATCCACTTACAGCCCTAATGGGAGAGTTGAAGAGCTTAACAACAATCTCAACGGAACCACAATTTAAATCTACACTTAAGAAAGCTGCGACTTTGTCAAAACATATTGTGCCAATTGTCGCTCAAGCCATTGCTGATAAATATATTAATACTGAAGGTGTTAAAGAGGCAATTGAAGGAGTTACAAAAGGGCTAACTGATGTTTTTGAAAATGAGGTATACGGATATGCAGAAAAGAAAAGAAGCATTGCTGAATTTAAAGAATATTTGGGGAGTTTCATTGCAAATACATATGAAGGAAAGCCGTTAGTATTCATTGTGGATGAATTGGATAGGTGTAGGCCAAACTATGCTGTATCAATATTGGAACAGATAAAGCATTTCTTCTCAGTTCCTAATGTCGTCTTTGTTCTTTCTATAGATAAGGTTCAATTGGGAAATGCTGTTAAGGGTGTATACGGAAGTGATTTTATAGATTCGGATGAATACTTGAGACGATTTATCGATTTGGAATATTCGATTCCTTTGCCTAATGAAGAGTTATACTGCGAATACCTATATGAATACTTTGATTTCGGGGAATTCTTTGATTCGTTGGAGAGAAGTAAATTCGGTGAGTTGAGGTACGATGGGGCTAATTTTCTTAAGATTTCTAAGTTGCTATTTTCAAGCAAAAGTATATCACTTAGACAACAAGAAAAGATATTTGCACTTGCTAGAGTGGCACTACGAAGTTTTCGACATAACAACTTTGTAGTACCTCATATCTTTCTCTTTTTGGCTTACATAAAAATTGCAAACCACGAATTTTATGAAAATTTAAAAAACAAGAGTATAACTCTTCAAGAAACCCAAATTAATCTTTTGCATACTGTAGTCTCAACTGTGTATGATGATGCCGAGTACCAGTTAATGTGGTTAGAAGGGTGCTTGTTGGTTTATTACCAGAATTATTTAGATATTAAGAAATCTAAAGAGAGACTTTATAAGTACGATGCCGAATTGGGTGTAGATAAATTGCTAATTGACTCAGTTATTAATAAGGAAAGAAGGGTCGATTTCTTGAATGTTATAACAAGTATTTATGGAATAAGGAATAGTGGTAATTTGAACTTAGGCTACTTTTTTAACAGGTTAGAGTTGTTGGAAGATTTATCAACATAGTAGCGGATAATTTTGCTGATAGTTTAGTGAAATCTAAAAAGAATATCAAGGTTCTATAAAAACAAAAGGGAAAATGTCTTTCTCAAAACCGCCACCTAACCTGAGCCTTCACCCGACTGATGCTACTTCCTTCGATCAAGTTATCATTAGAGCTGACAAAGTCAGCTCCAAAGAAGTTGGTTTGCTCCCAACGGATCTCCGCCATGATACTTCTGCTTATATTATAACGAGCCATGGCGTAGTACCTAAAGCCATGCCCAGCGAATGATGGGATGTAATATTCAAAGAGAAGATCATTCTCATAGGTGTAGATACGGGAGTCGAAGTCTGAGATGTTGAAGTAGGCTATCCGCGCACTGACCATCAGTGGACTTTCTAACTTTCTACTGATGATATCTTGATAAGCGAGGATGCCTCTTTCCGTTTCATTCTCTTTGTGGTATAGTGATCCTTCTATGCGGGTTCTGAGTTCTATGCCATTGCCGATCTGATGGCTGGCATGTAGTCGGAGCCGTTGTATCTTTCTAGCTACAGGTACGTCGATGAGTAAGTCTGCATTGCTATTTTCATCTTTGACTTCATAGCGATATTGCAGATACAGATGTCGCTTTCTTCTTTCTTTATAATCTAATCGCAAGAGATACTCTTTACCTGTGGACGGGCCATCTACACGAAACCGTAACCAATCATTTTTCCAGTTATCAACAAAGCCACGGATGCTCCATTTTTTAGCGGGCCGATATTCAAATCCTATGTATAGTCCTCTTTCATTATTTGCGGCAGCGTTCTCACCAAAAGAGTTAGCATAAAGCGATTGATATCTCTGTCCATAATCACGATAGACCATCGCCAAGTCAAACGATGGATCTAAGGTCTTGACCAAACCATGCATCTGCGCCCAGCCATCTGTAGAGCTACGCGCTACTTCTCCATAGACATTCCATCCGCCGAAGAGTGCATTATAATCTACACTCATGCTCGTCAGCTGATCACCTTGCCATCGATATATCTGATAAGGTTGCAGTCTGCTGCCAAATGATTTTTCAAAATCATGATGTATGATGTTGAAGCCAAGTTCAAGATTATCATTGACTTTCACATCTACAGCGCCACCGACCGTCAGCTCATATACGCCATCTTGATCGGGGCGTTCTCCAGATGTACGATGCAGCCCTCCCTCAGGAAGTGATGAGAACTGAGTCACTCCGAGGCTATCCAAGTTAAGATTAGCATCACGAGGTATATAAGATGCAAAGACGATACTGCGCCATTGGTCAGACTGCGGCGCTATGTCCAGTGCCATTCCTCTAAATGCCAGATTCTCAGCAACGCTATTGTAGGCACGGATGCCCTGACGACCTTTCTTTATAGAAGTACTCAGCGAGCTCTTACCCGTACCAAATGCACTATGCGCCACCAAACCTTGCCCCATGCTGATGTTGAAGTCACCCAGATTGAGCTGTCTGATCCACGGCGTGACATCCTTCTTCTGATAGTGGAAGGAGAGGTAGTCCAGACCTGTCTCAGAGTACTGGTTAGTGAGCAACTCCCCTGGATCCTTCTCGATGATCAAGCCGTATCGTTCTGTCGCCGAGTTGTGATTGTATCTCAGATAGAGATGGTTTTTATCACCGATGAACTTTGGTTCTGCACCATTGATCGATTGAAAACCCCTTGCTGTTTCTATATTATACTTCCACTTAAAGTAAATGCTGTTATGCTGACGATCCAAAGAATTGATCTTAAGTTCCTGATTGGATGTCTTTGGCGCCTTAACAGTGACAAATAACTTCAGTGAGTTCATCTTATCAAAGGTGAGCCCTGGGACAGACTGGAGCTCATATATAGTCAGGAAGTCTCCATAATTGGATCTGTAGGAGATGATGTTCTGTACATCCGCATCTGATAGGAAGACAAGTTGTGATAGTATGGACTCATCTGCCTTGTTGAGATCTACCTTATTATTATAAAATGTCAGTAGCTCCTCATACAGTGTGTTGAAGTCAAAGTCCTCACCACCATTGTTAAACTCTGTAAAGTCCTCAATCAATGTTTGGATGGCCTGTTGGATATTATCTGCTGGAGCTGATGATTCTTGACTCAGAAGTGGAAAACACGAAAAAGCGAAAAAAACGGCTATCAGGCCATTTTTTAGTGCCGATTGGGCATAAAATGAGCTCAAAAACTGATTTGAAGCCATTTTTTTGGTGAAAATGTCATTTTTTTCAGTTTTCACTCTGATTTTAGCCATAACAAGCTATTTGTTCCTAAAGTATTGATAGTCAAAAGAATGTGTGTCTTTAGTAGATTTTGGCAATAACAAAAGTCAATCTAACGCAAGGTATAGTTCCCTGCTGGCGAATTACTTTCGTTTCATTGTTAAATCATAAAGAAAAGAAATACTATGGCAAAGACTAAATTAGAGTACATATGGTTAGATGGATATCAGCCATCTCAAAACATGAGAAGTAAAACCAAAGTTGTCAATGACTTTGATGGCAAGCTCTCATCATGTCCTGTTTGGTCATTTGACGGAAGTTCTACTAAGCAAGCGGAGGGAGGATCTTCTGATTGTCTTCTTAAGCCAGTAGCAATATTCCCAGATCCAGCTCGTGACAATGGTTTCTTAGTCATGACAGAAGTGCTTAACCCAGACGGTACACCGCATGTATCTAACTCAAGAGCGCTGATCCAAGATGATGACAATGACTTCTGGTTTGGATTTGAGCAAGAGTACTTCCTTATGGATGTGAAGACTCAGTTGCCACTAGGATTCCCTATCGGTGGTTACCCAGGCCCACAAGGTATGTACTACTGTTCAGTAGGTGGAAAGAACACTTGGGGTAGAGACTTCGTAGAAGCACATGCGGACTTGTGTATAGAAGCGGGTCTTAACTTTGAAGGGATCAACCAAGAAGTTGCAGCCGGACAATGGGAGTTCCAATTATTTGCAAAAGGAGCAAAGAAAGCAGGAGATGAGATATGGGTTGCAAGATACCTTTTGGATAGATTGACAGAAGACTTCGGTTATTATATCGAGTACCACCCGAAGCCGATCAAAGGAGATTGGAATGGTTCAGGTATGCACGCTAACTTTTCTAATACAACACTTAGAACATGCGGTAGCCAAGAAGTGTACGAAGAGATCTGCAGCAAGTTTAAGCCGAAGCAAAGAATAAAAGATGCGATCGCAGCATACGGAGCTTACAACGATCAGCGATTAACAGGTCTACATGAGACGCAGTCTATCAAGAAGTTCTCATTTGGAGTATCTGATAGAGGAGCATCTATCCGTATCCCTATTGCAACGGTAGAAGGTGGCTGGAAAGGTTGGTTAGAAGATAGAAGACCAGCATCTAACGCAGATCCATACAAAGTAGCTAATAACATCATCAACACGGTGAAGGATTTATAAGAGTAGTCATCATGAAAGTGAAAGGGGAGCTGAGCAATTGGCTTCCCTTTTTTTGTTTTTTTTATAGAATCGAGTTGTCAGACGGTCAGACGGTCAGACGGTCAGACGGTCAGACGGTCAGACGGTCAGAAGTCAGACGACAGACAGTTGGACGACAGACCTCAGATATTCAGACGACAGGTTTCAGACATCCCTTTTTCATCTCGACCGAAGCGGAGAGATCTATTCGGAAGTCTTACTTCTTCCTTATCATCTTTTTCAGATTTGTAAACCATGAGACTTTCAACTCACCCCAAACCCCTCTCTTACAAAAGAGGGGCTTTTTTCTGTACATTATTTGGAGATTTAGAGACCTCAACATAGGCTTCCTTCCTTGTAAGGGAAGGACCGAGGATGGGTATTAATCAGCAATGCAACATCAGCTTTGCAAACCCTATTAACCATGAGACCTTTAACCACCCCCAACCCCTCTCTTACAAAAGAGGGGCTTATTTTCCGAGCATAATTTAGAAAATTAATGACCTCTACTTAGCTTGCTTCTCCACGGGATAAGAAGCGGTGGCATTAACCAAGTCTGAGCTCTGAAATCTGATCTCTCTCTTAATTCCGTCAACAATAAACCATCAACTGCTAACCACCCAGTGCTTCCCACTCCTCCTTAGTCCCCTTAGACTTCTGATATTCCATTACAGCAAGCCACTCATTACCTTTTTTAACCAGTAGCATCTCCAAGTGCGTTACACCTTTTGATAAAATATTGCCATCACGATCCATAGATGTAAATAGAAAAAGTCCAGTCTCATGAGCAGTCGTCTCATCGCCTATCCTTTGTGACATTCTAAATTCTACTTTGTCATGTCGCTTACCTGCCTTTGTGTCTAAGAAGCCCTGCTTCCAACCAGCTAAAGCCTTTGCTATTGGTACGGATGTTTTGTTTTCTCCTCCTGCAAATATGACAACTGCATCTTCATGATACAGCGCTCCATAACCTTCATAATCTCCCTCAATTACAGTCTTAGCTAATTGATCCCAGTATTGATCAAGTTCTGCGAGTCGTGTGGAATCTTGTGCCGTTTGAATCTTTGTCGTGGAACTTTGTAGCGTTGTGGTTGCCTTTGTTGATCCGATACTTACAGTTAGGATTGTCGATATTATAAAGAGTGCTTTGTTCATTGCGTTGTCGTTTAGATTATGGCTGAGTGATAAATATAACCAATTGGTTCAAGAAAGGCTGAAGTTGAAAACCTACAGCAACGCTTTGATGAGTATTGTCCTAAACTTTATTTTAAACTTTCTTTTGATTTTGATTCTCATTGATATTTTGATTCAATAACTTGATTCCAGGATTAGGTTAAATATGACGACAGATATATTAATCGTTGGTGCCGGCGTCTTCGGAGTCTTTACAGCCATAGAGCTGGCACGCAGAGATTATAAAGTGACACTGATAGAATCAGGCGAGATCCCTAACCCCAAAGCCGCATCGACAGATATCTCTAAAGTTGTAAGAGTAGAATATGGCGCTGATCACGAATACTTTAAAATGGCGGAAGCCAGCATGACCCAATGGCGCAAGTGGAATGAAGTGCTTAATGAAGAAGTATATCATGAAGTAGGCTTTATGATGCTTTCGCAAAATGATCTTGACCAAAACAGAAACGGCTATGAGTCTCATAGTTTGAAGTTGCTTGAGCATGAAGGATTTAAAATAGAGAGAATCAAGGGTGGTGAAATACATAGAAGATTTCCCAGTTTATCGCCAGTACGATATGAAGAAGCAGTCTTCAATCCAAGGGGAGGATATGTCAAATCGGGTTGGGCGATAGAACTGCTCACTCGTTATGCTCAATCGATCGGGGTGCTGGTATTGGAAAATGAAGCCGTCTCTCAGCTACTCATAGAAGAAGACAAAGTCAAAGGTGTACAAACTATAAAAGGCCACAAGCACTTTGCTGACCAAGTGGTAGTATCAGCAGGATCGCATACTCCTTATCTACTGCCAGAGTTACAACCTTACTTTAGGATCACTGGTCATCCTATCTTTTGGTTACAAGCAGATAAGCCAGAGTTGTTTAGTGAAGATAACTTTCCAGTCTTCATGGCGGATATAGCGCATACAGGATACTATGGTTTTCCATATAACAAAG
>CALIHL010000168.1 GCA_938022935.1 uncultured Saprospiraceae bacterium | reverse complement strand
CAACGCGAAGGATACTACACTTTCCAACACGGAGACAATATGAATGCCGTAGCTGCACAGTTTGATATGGATGTGAAGGAGCTTTACTTCCGCAACAGATTGCCATATGGTGCTATACCCAAAGCTGGTGAGGAGCTCGCTATCACCAAGTATATACACTTCAAGAAGAAGCCTGCAGTAGAAGATCCCGCTGTACAGTTATTCAACGAGGACTACTTATTTGAGGAGACGATTACGATATCTTCCCTATAAGTCTGTCGCCTTTCGGCAAATAAGACAGAGCACAGAAAGACTTGTTTCTCCTGAGAATTCTATATTTAGGAGATGATAAGATTATTACTGTTGTTAGGCTGTCTGATATTTACATCAGAGATAGTAAGTCAAAGCACCATATTTGGACCTAAAGTTGGATTAGCTGCGGGATTTCAGTCATGGAGAAATACCAGAAGTCAACCACTCTTAAGCTACCACGCAGATCTGTATATAGAAGGTGCAGATGAAGATGCTCCTGCTGTATTTTACGGTCAGTTGGGACTCCACTCACGCGGTAGCAAAGAAAGAGTATTTATCCCTATCGGTACGACGGCTTCACAAGAAGTAAAGCAAGCGATACGATTTAACAATGCTTCCTTACAAGTAGGTGCCAAGAAGCGGATCAACTCTTCAGGGAAGAAGAGACCATATTATAGTTTCGGATTAAGATTAGAATATACAGTCAGCGAGAACTTTGCTGACTTTGAACAGTACGCAGGATTCTTGCCACTCAACACTTTTGTAAATAAGTGGAACTATGGTGCTACACTTTCAGCTGGATATGAGTTTCCATTTTCGGAGTTTGTAGGTGGCTTAGTCGAAGTAAGTGTAAATCCGGATCTTTCTAATCAATATGATCAACAACAAAGTTTTACAATTATAAGTCCAGTAAGTGGACAAAACGTGAGCCTCCCAGCTCAACAGATCAGAAATGTAACCTTTGAATTAACAGTAGGGTTTAGGTTTTTGCATAAGGTAATCTACATAGACGACTACTAATTCTAGCAATTTATGATATACTCGATATTGGGCATTCTGGCTTTAATCTTAGCTGGGATCATCGTATACTTTAAAAAAGTGCCACATGGTTGGGTTCAGTTGAGAACAGGCTTGGTCCTTCGATTCATACCACCATTGGATAACAAACCTGTTATACAGATTAGAAAAGGATTGGAAGCATTTGTCGACAAACGGATGAGCTCCATAACAAAAGCGCTACCTGTATCTCAAGTCGAAGACATGGATATCCCAACCAGACACGGACCGATCAAAGCGAGAGTATATAAGCATGGCATCAAGCAAGGAGATAAGATCATCGTGATGATGCACGGCGGAGGTTGGTGTATAGGGTCTGTTAATACTTATGAAGAGGTAAGCCGAAGATTGGCGATTACAACTAGACAAACAGTGGTGACACTGGATTATTCTCTTGCGCCAGAGCACAAGTTTCCACATGCGCATGACGAATGCTTGGATGCCACAGCCTGGATCTCTGAAAATATGAAGGAGATAGATGATGAAGCATCTTCATTGGTTCTGGTCGGTGATAGCGCAGGAGGTAACTTGATCGTATCAACTACATACAATAGTCATCCTGCAGTCAGAAAGAACATCAGTCATCTTGCTGCTGTTTATCCGGTTGTAGATAGTAGAAAGAGTGATTATGCTTCGAGCCAAGCTTATGGATCAGGCTACTATCTGACCGCTAAGGCGATGGCACAGTTTACAGAAGGATTATTATCCAGTGTAGATGATTTAGAAGACAATAGACTTTCACCCTTGTATTATGATGCTGTTGATGATTTTCCGAAGACAATGGTTTTGACAGCGGAGTTTGATCCGCTTAGAGATCAAGGTGAAGTATGGGCTAAGAAGATGAAGGGCGAAGGCGTGAAGATTTTAGCCAAAAGATATAAAGGGACAGTTCATGCCTTCTTTGGCTTGAAAGACTTCGGTAGTCAGGGCGTTACTGCCATAAGTGATATCAATCTCTTCATCTCGGGCGCTACGGTACCAGATGCCATTGTACTTGAGACTCAAGCGTAATGAAAGGCCAATTTGCAGTATTTTTGTCCACGTTAGGATTGTAATAACACAGATCAGCAACTAAGATTGACTTGAGTGCGTTAGTGACATTATATAATCGGTTAGAACAGCTATGAAGCAGATAATGATGATATCCTTTATGTTTTTGTTGGGGTTTTCTCTGCAGGGACAACAGAAGGATCTTGAGCTTGCCAAATATTACTATCAACAAGGCGAATATGAGAAGTCTTCTCAGTTATTCAAGAAGCTATCTGACAAGGCCAACGGCTATAACGAATACTACTATAATCAATACATAGAGTCGCTGATGGCGATGGAGGAGTATGACACTGCTCTCAATGATATCAAAGCGACCTTAAAGAAAAAACCTTCTATCGTCGAGCTATACGTCACATATGGTAATCTACTTGAGCGACAAGGTAAGGTCGCAGATGCCGAAGTGCAGTTTAATCTTGCCATTGAAAAATTAGGACCAGACAGAAGAAGGATTAGTAATCTGGGTAATTCATTTACTCGATTGACTAAGTATGATCTCGCCTTAAAGGCATTTGAAAAGGGTGAAGGACTATTGGGTAACGAAGGTACTTTCGCCTATTACGTCGCTGAGCTGTATAGACGAAAGAACGATACAGAGCAGATGATCCATTACTATCTCCAAAGTCCACTTGCCGTTATCGAAAGAATCAGCTCGGTACAAAACTATTTTTCCAGATTTCTTGCGGTAGGAGAGGACTATAATATACTTCGTAAGAAGCTTTATGAGAAGGTCCAAGAGGATACAGACAATCTCTTTTATCCTGAGATGATCGAGTGGGTCTTTATAAAAAACAAAGAATACGGAAAAGCACTTCGCCAAGCTAGAGCGCTGGATAGAAGATTGGAAGAGAATGGTGCAAGGATATATTCGCTAGCGCAGATAGCAGGCAATGACAAAGACTATGACACGGCTATCAAGGCGTATCAGTATATCTTGGATGAGAAAGATCAAGGATCTGGCTACTACATCGATTCTAAGCGTGCACTGCTCAACACAAAAAGAAAAAAGATCATCGTCAATGCTGATTATACAAAACAAGACTTGATAGATCTAAAGACGGAGTATATAGGCTTTTTGGATGAGATGGGTAGAGGAAAGAACACGGCATTTATCATGTTAGAGTTGGCACAATTAGAAGGGCTATATCTCAATGACTTGGACGGCGCCATATCAACTTTAAATGATCTCGTTGAGTTGCCCGGAGCGAACAACTATGTACGCGCTAATGCTAAGATTGATCTGGGTGATTACTATCTTATGCAAGGAGAAGTATGGGAGTCAACGCTTTTGTATTCTCAAGTAGACAAGGAATTTAAAGAAGACTTCCTTGGAGAAAAAGCAAGATTTAAGAACGCCAAATTAAGTTATTACACAGGAGACTTTGAGTGGGCGCAAGAGCAGTTTGATATTCTAAAGTCAGCAACGACTAAGTTGATTTCTAATGACGCAATTGATTTATCTGTCTTCATCATGGACAACGCAAACTTAGATACGACATATCTGCCGATGCAGATGTATGCGGAGGCTGAGTTGTATTTGTTTCAAAACAGAGTAGATGAGGCTTTCGCCAAATTTGATTCTATTGGCACACTTTTTCCAGATCATACACTTCAAGATGATGTGCTATTTGCAAAAGCGGAAAACTATGAATCACGAAAGATGTACACAGAAGCTGCTGAGTTATATAGGACTATCATAGAGCAGTATCCAGAAGATATCCGAGCTGACAACTCAGTTTATGCACTTGCAGTGTTATCGGAAGAACAACTGAATGATCCAGAAGAAGCACAAAAGCTTTTTGAGAAAATATTCATTGACTACTCAGATAGCACTTTTTCTGTAGATGCTCGGAAGCGTTATCGCTCGCTAAGAGGTGACGATATCCAATAATTAGAATCAAACTATTATAAAACTAATATTTTAAAGTATTCAGAAATGTATAAGTACATCCTCTTGTTTGCACTTGCATTATTAACTTCTTGTAATGGTTGTCAAGAAGTTGAAGTAACTCATGATAATTTCATGCCTGCTGCTGAGACAGGTTCTATCGGCAAAGGAGTAGATATCTTATCAGTTGTAAGCAGGAAAAGAGGTTTACTTGGCCAAGCCTGTGATCTGATGCCTGCAGCAACAGTTGCTGGAGCACTTGGCATAGCGCCACAGGCAGTATCGACTACCAATTCTACAAAAGCTGGTGCAGATCCTGAAAGCACATCATGCTTTTATAAGTGGGATGATCCAGCTGACCTCTTTAACGTTGGTATATTTGTGCAAGTTATGAAAAATCCATATGCAGACCAGGAAGAGTTTGCAAGCTATATAGAGCAGATGGTCTCTTCTAAAAGAGATATAGGAGAACGATCACAAGAGGGAGAGGTTACACTTTACAAAAGATTTGAAGGCTTTGGAGATGATGGTTCTTATAGCACGGAAGGAGGAAAGTACTTCTGGAGATTAGGCGATCAGATCGCTTTTCAGATTGCTTTTAACTCTAATAAAAGCCCAGATGAGCAATATCGGATCGCACGCGTGTTGGCTAAAGATCTCACTGAGAACTATCTAAGATAGGATCAGAAAGCATACTGCACAAATATGTTTGCGGTCGTAGGCAGTCCTTCTTTTTCTAATAATCCTTGTTCAATTGGATCTGTATTATAATTTATAAAATATTGATTCTTCAATATATTGGCCCGGTTGTATAGATTGGTCACTTGTAGACCAACCAGTCCCTTGTTGTCCCTTCTATTGAAAAGTGAAAAGGAATAAGATACACTCATGTCAAGACTGTGGTAGTCATCGACTTGTTCACTTAGGAGCTCTTCAAAATTGATGCGATACTTGGTTTCTCCGATATCATCTATCTCGCTCGTAAACGAAGTGGGTGTAGAGAAAGGTCGGCCCGTTGCATATTGCCATTGTAGGCCAAAAATTACTTTGTTTAATTGTAAAGTGTTATAGACTGCAAATCGATGCGGCTGTGAGTATGGGCTGGGTAGCGATATGTTTTCTTCTGGTATGAACATCTCCTCGTCTATATAGTCATAAGTGATGCGGCTACGTAATTTTTTGTAATTGATATTGGAAGAAAGCTCTATTCCTTTGATTGACACATTGGCAAAGCGATATGGGTTCTCATCTATACTAAAGTCTAAAACTGCCGTCCAGAGATCAAAGATATCTTTGGTGTAGTAAGTGGCGTTAATGATGAGGGTAGGATCTCCGTATGAGACGCCTATAGATTGTTGTCTACTCTTTACGAGCCATATGAAGTTTGGACTGTCACGTTCATCGGATAGGTACCAAAACCCATTGTCTACTTGAAATGGTGTATATGTGTTGATTCTATTTAAAGACTGATGATATTCTCCATAGTGAGCATGAAGCCTTACTCCTTCAGTGGGTATTAATGAGAAGTGTATCCGCGGTTCTAAGATCTTTCTACCATTGAGTGACTTGTCAAAGTTTGACCAACGTAATCCTCCTTCCAACTTTGTTATTTCATTAGGAATGAGCGTAAGATTGATATGGGCACTTTGCTCTTGTGCTGTGGACATGATATCAGTATATGGTATCATGTTCTCTATGCTAAGGTCCGTATCGAAAACCATAGAGTTCCATTTTTCTAATTGATAGCCCAGGCTCAACTCTATCCAGTAGCTTTTGAGTCTTTGATTGATGGAGA
>CALIHL010000167.1 GCA_938022935.1 uncultured Saprospiraceae bacterium | reverse complement strand
ACGATCTATAAATACCGCTGCTACATTTTTAGGAATTAGTGGATCTTTATCTATATGAAATACAGTGAGAACTCTTCGCCGAAAGCTTGACTAAATATACCTCCCACCTATGTTTTGGAACAACACTAAAGAAATTTTATCCTATGTATCATAAGATAATTTATAGGCAAAAGAAATATATGTTAATTTCTAATGTTTTGGAGCGATAATTTAAGCGAATTCATTATAAGGTTACCAAAAGTATTATCGTATTAAATGATAAAGTAGAGATGTGGTTAGTAGATGAAACACTTGCTTATTGAATCCAGAGTGTTGCCTATTATCAACAGATTAACATTTAGATATCTCAACCTTAGAAACACGCTCTGTGTTGACAAATTAAAGTTAGCAAGGATAGAAATTATGAAGAATCTATCCTTACTAACCTTATCTCAGATTAATGTACCAGAGCACGCTCATTTATTCTCTTCAATTCATTCATTACATCGAGTGGTTCTGCTCTAATCATGTAGTTCTCTTCTATGTGAGACCATACGATCTTCATGTCCTTGTCTATAATGAAGACTGCAGGCACCAATAACACATTGTCCTCATTGCCATGCAACTCAGATAAGTTGATACCAAAATTAGCATACTCTCTTTGCAGGTCTTTGTTGAGTTGAAAATCAATACCTATCGCATTAGCCAATTTTGCATGGTGGTCTGTCAAGACTGTGTGACTGAGTTTATTCCGTGTGGCAGTAGATATTGTACGATCAGGCAGTTCAGCACTAATGGATACAATGTTTGCACTGACTGCCTTAAACTGTTCTCTCAGTTGCTCATAAGCTCTGAGTTCTAGATTACAGTATGGGCACCATCCACCACGGTAAAAATTAAGTACTAAGTACTCATGCTTAATAAGATCCTTCAGCGAAATGCTAGATCTGTTTTCAGGATTAATGAGTTCTATATCTGGTATGGTGTCACCCACCTGCAAGGCAGTTCCTGATAGATCATCTTTTTTTAATTCCTCTATCCCGTCACTCAATACTTTAGCTATGGAGTGAGGCATTTTCTCAAATCCAGATGCGGTGATCTGTGAGAGAGATTGTGATAATGACATATTATTTATTTTATATTTTAAAAATATAGTTTCCAGATTACGCGAATTCAGGCAAAGTGATCCTATCCCCACCTTGGGTGCGAAAGACTTTCTAAAATTGAAATCGTGAAATTTGATCTAAGGACTTATGGCTATATCTCGACGTCTGCAAGAGTATAGGTATTAGCCCATCATGGAAACCATCTATGAATTTAGACTAAGCTCTCTTCTAAGACCACAGTCTCTTTGTTAAGAATTTGATTACTCAACTCTTCTGTCCCTATGAGCTGGCATGCCCACATATCTAATGTCTGATGTAAAAATGACTTTTGTGAACGATCCTCAAAAGCAGTCATAGTACTAAGGTCATCTACTAAAAATATTGGAATATCTCTAGAGAACCCTTCGTGGACTGAAAAGCTGATGGAATAATTTGTACTTAATCCCAAAAGAATGATTTGCTCCTTCCCTAACTCCTCCATTAGTTTAGGTATTTGTCCATCGAAGAATACTCCTGGTCTGGTTCTGGTCAAAATATGATCGCTCTCCTTTTGTTCCAGTCGATCATCCCACTCTGTCCACTCAGATGAAGGATCGAAGTAGCCCTCCCCTACCTGAGGCCAATCAGTCCTCAAGCCAGTCTGGCTTCCATCTTGCTTCAGCGTGTAAGATGAATGGATAACAGGTATTCCAGCTTCTCTTGCTGCACGCATGAGTTGATTGATCGGTTCTATCATTTCACTGGCATCGTTACCATACGGACTGGATGGGACAGTGAAGAGTTTCTGCATGTCTGCAATTACAAGCGCGACCTTGTTCTTATCAAATGAAAATTTCATAGCTGTTAATTTTTAGATGATTAAGAATTAGAATTATCAGGTCTTGCAAAAATCACTTCTCTTGTCACCTGCCATCTATTGTCTTCAAAGACAAGGTCAATACTTAGTACTAAGTACTGATCTGAGTTTACTAGATTTACTTTTCTTGAGATCAGGACATGAGCCTTTTCTTCATTAGCTTCTATGTGATCGAATTTTGCCCAGGTGCTTAGAGGAGCAGAGCCAGCCTTTTTCTTAGTCTCAAAAAGTCCTTTGAACATGGCCTTATCAGCAATGCTAACATTGTCCTCAAGGTCAATTGTGATTACTTGTAAACTGTCATGATAAATTTGCTCTAGCGCATCAACATCGAAAGTAGTACCTGCTTTGATGAGTTCTTGGATAGCCTCTTTTACCTTGGCTACATTTGTTTTTTCTATTACAGAATTCATAATTTAATTTTTAAATGTTACTTAATAATTATGATACAAATATGGGATAGATCAAGGCCTTCTAGAATGTCGAAACCTTCAAATTAATGGTCAATTTATAACCGAGACTTAATTGAGGATGTTTTCTACAAACTGCGGAGGCGTTATTTTCTCATATTTCTTAAAAAATCTAACAAAGTTAGAAGGGTCGCTAAAGCCAAGGTCGTAGGCGATTTCTTGAGAACTAAACTTTCTTTCTGTGAGTTTTCGCTTTATCTCCGTTATCAGCCAGCTATCTATAAATGATTTTGCAGTTTTGTGAGCAAGGTCTTTACAGATATCGTTCAGGTATTTGTAGGATACCTTCATCATGTTAGCATAGTCTCCTGCATTGTGAGTTTCCTGATAGTGTTGCTCTAAGAGGTTCTGAAATTGTACGTAATGGCGATAGCGATCACTCTGAAACACTTTATGTTGATAGATACTATTTCTTTTGATTTGTAGGATAAGGGATATAAAGATCGACTGGATCAATTCTTTTCTTAGATTCAAATTGGCACTTTTTAGTAGATCTTTAAGTTGATTGACAAAAGGTAGGATAAGATGAATATTCTCTTCTCCGATATGTACATGTGGTGTATGATATAGTTGGAGAAAATGAAATAAATTTCTTTCATTAAGGCCTTCAGTCACGAATCCCTCATCAAATGAAATGATAAAACCACTTACATTCAATTTTCTTTCAAATTGATGAACCTGACCTTTTAAGCAGGGGATTATTGTCCCTGGTGTGATGACCTGCTCTTTGAAGTCTACCGTGTGCTTACCCATACCTTTTGTGTAGATAGCCAGTCCGTGAAATTGAATTCGGTGTGGCTCAAATAAATTCACCAAGGTGTTAGAGAATCTTCCGTATAGTTCTTTGGGGGTTGTTATATCAAAAAGTAAACTTTCTTTTTTTACCTTTTCTAATTCTATATTCTCGATCCGTATTTTATCCATATTAACTTTCAGAAGTACTTAATAATATCATAACACTGCACAAACTCCATATTCGACTACACACTCATAG
>CALIHL010000166.1 GCA_938022935.1 uncultured Saprospiraceae bacterium | reverse complement strand
CTATCCTAAGAAGAGAAGGGTTTGACAAGCCATACGAATTACTAAAAGCATTTTCAAGAGGAAAAGGTAAGCTGGGCAAAGAAGACTTCATCCAGTTTATAAAAGAACTGGATGTATCCGACTCTGTGAGAACAGAGTTATTGGATATCACGCCGCATAATTATATAGGTTATAGTGCAGCCTTTTTGTAGTAGTTCTTTCTAAAATAGTCTTTTATCAAATCTAAAAACCTCAGTTTTAAGGATTCTAATTAGTTTAAAATCTTGGTGCCGAGGGTTGAGCAAATAGTTAAAGTCTCCTAAGGAGCAGTAGACTTCCGAATAATAGAGCTCAACTCTTTTGAGATCTATTTATCTGGTGACTCATCTAAAAAATACATACTTAAGACATTTGATCTAAATCAAGCGCAATTGTCCATGAAAGTCAATACACTTGGACGATGACTTTGAGATTTCAGATCAAAGGAGATAAGCAACAAGATAGACTGCAGAAAAAGCTTCATTAACATCTTATATCGCCATCTGGAATCTGACTTCTGACATCTCAACTAAATCTAATCCACATACTTCAACGCCTCCCTTTTTGCCAGCCCTTTCAGCCCAATCTCTTTGACAAAAGACCTGACCGTCTCTGGCTCCAATTTGCTATATTGGCGTAGGGACCATCCTATTGCTTTCTGGATAAAGAACTCTTGGTCCTCAGCGAGTGCTTTGATATATGACTTTTGTTTTTCAAAGTTAGTATCTCGACCATACTTGAGTTGATAGATCAGACATGTTCTATTGAGCCATATATTGTCACTAACAAGCCATGGCTGGATGTATTGTTTTTCTAAGTGCGGATGCTTCTTCACTAGCGCTCCAACCATATGAGATCCAAGAAAATCTACTGTATCCCACCATGATTTTTCTATCGTCCAATCATGTAGACACTTCATGTCTTCTGGAACCAATCGTTTCTTATTCTTAATTAAAATATCAACCGCGGCATGTTGGCACTCTCTGGCATCTTCTTGCCAAAGTAGATCAACTTGCTCGATCAAAGTGTCATGGTCCAACTTCTTTGAAAGAGCGAAGTGCTCCTTGCAGACAGCTTTTCGGTTCGGTGCTGATACACCGTAAAACTCAAACTGACCACGCATATAGTCCATCATAGCAGGCGCTCTTTCTGGATCTCCGGCTTCTTCTAATAGCTCGACTATTTCTTGTGCGAAGGTCATCTAAACTTTTCCATTAGCCTTTCTCGTGGGTTTCTTCTTTTTCTTCTTCTCTACAAATACCCAAGCAACTCCTTTATCTTCTTTATTAAGATAATGCATCGTCAGCGTTGCAACAACTGCACAGATGATAGGACCAATAAGAACACCCAGTAAAGGGACATGTAACATCACATTGAGCATTCCTCCTACAATCAAAGCTACTGGCATATAGTGCCAAGTGAATCTATGACTCTGTTTGATGGACATATCATAGAGTTCATTATAATTATCAATGATCGCAAAGCCTAAGTAAAAGCTCTGAACCAAAGCCATAAAGACTGGCTCGAAAAAATCAAATCCAAAGATCCCTGAGAAGATTGACCAGCCCAATCCAAATGCTTTCTCAAGACCAAAGGCAACAAAGGTCACCGCAATCATTCGCTTCTCCGCTTTTAGGAAAGTGTTCCAAGATGTATCGATCGGTCGCTCGGTGATGATCATCATCGTACGTCTTGTAAAATGAAAGATAATCACCTCTACAGCCGCAAGTATGACATACTTCATCACTCCATCAAAGAACCCTGTGATGCTTTCTAATGAGAAGTTATCAAAAGAGGCCATGAGCGAGTTTTGGCCGACATTAGCATCTCCCGAAAACAAATCTGTAATAAAAGAGATGGTCCTAAGACCTGCAAGAGCAGCGATGATAACTATGCCTTTGAGCAACCATGAGTAGTGAGCCAAGCCTCGCCAGAGTTTATGCTTGTCTATAAATGCGGAAGCTTCCTTTGCATACTTTATGGCAGTCGAGGCATCTCTACCCCACTTTCTTGCCGGCTCGATAGGTTTTACGATCACTGCTGCGCTTTATCTTTTGATGATGCGTTAGGCCTTCTGGCTCTAATCTCTTCTAAATATATCCACTTATCCGACAAACTAAATGTTGATTACTATGTTTTTAGATATGTGAGCGAAGAACGCAATTATGTCATCCATCCTTTGTACATCATCATTACGTTGGTATTGGCTGGAGTCACCTCATTATTCATAGGGTTTACGGTAGCATATGTTTACTCTCGTGTACAAAATGGTCTACCGCCCGTTGAGCTTCCGCCTTTGTTTTTCATCAACACTATCTTCTTGGTAGCAGCCAGCTTCTTATTGGTCAGAACAAAGAGAGCATATCTCGATGATGAGACTCGGATGTATAAGGTCTTCTTATGGATCGTATTTGGCTTGACCATCCTCTTTCTTATCTTTCAGATTATCGCTTGGCAACAGATGCTTGCGATGAATATAAGTATCGCAGGAAGCAACCTGGGGTCATACCTATATGTTATAAGTGGGATACACTTCCTTCATGTTATCGCTGGTATCCCATTCTTGGGATACTTTATCTATGATGCACGAAGAAGGTTAGTAGAACCTGCCAGCGTATTGGTATATTTATCTGACCCAGACAAGAAAAGAAGATTGACGGTATTGAGTGTCTATTGGCATTTCTTGGATGGCTTATGGATCTTTTTGATTTTGTTCTTCTTGATCAATCGATTCATATGACAAGCACCTCTTGTCCAGATGAATACATATCTCGAGCATTCTATATGTATGAAAATGATTAATTTTGCGTTTCTATTAGGTTAACTATCTAATTCTGACTTTATCATGAAGCACTTATCATACGTTATTTTCTTAGCAGTTGTGTTCTTAATGAGCTCTTGTCAAAAAGGCGCATTCAATATCAATGGCTCTATCAGCGACGCACAAAATCTATCGGTTTACTTTGACAAAGTCGAACCTATATCCAATACCAATAGCATCATAGCCAAAGGAACGGCAGATGCCAGCGGATCGTTTTCTATCGCACTGGAGGAGAAACCATCAGTAGGTACTTATAGAGTGAGAATCGGAGCAAAATCCGTCTTCTTAATCTTAGACGGAACAGAGACGGATATCGACATCTCTGGGTCGCTAAGTGATATTTCTAAGTTTAACTATAATGTCACAGGCTCAGCGATGACAGAAGCGTACACTGCTAGAATCAAAGACAACATCAATGGCGCTTTACCGCTAAAAGATCTTAAGACCTATATCCAGACTGAAGCAGATCCGCTCGTCGCTATGATGATCGGAACGCAGCGCTTCACGCAGATGACTGAAGCACCACTACATGAGAGCATCAGTAAAAGGTTGACAGCTTCATATCCAGATCTTGATGTGACGCCGCAATACGATGGATTCGCACAATCGATGAAAAGAGAGTTGGCGAAGCAACAATCACTTGCCAAAGTTAGAGTTGGAGAAGTAGCACCAGACATCGCTCTACCGAGTGTCAATGGTAAAGACATGAAGCTATCTGATCTTAAGGGTCAAGTTGTTTTGTTGGATTTTTGGGCCAGCTGGTGTGGCCCCTGTAGACGTGAGAACCCTAATGTCGTTCGTGTCTATGACAAGTATCAACCTAAGGGATTTACAGTGTATAGCGTATCTCTTGACCGTCAGAGAGACAGATGGATTAAAGCCATCGAAAAAGATAACTTGAAGTGGGATTGGCATGTGAGTGACCTCAAATACTGGCAATCACAAGCGGCTGCGACTTACGGTGTCTCCAGCATACCGCGCACATTTCTTTTGGATCGTGAAGGCAAGATCGCTGCGATCAACCCGAGACGTAACCTAGAGGAGGCAGTTAAGGGGCTTCTATAAGCTAAGCTTTAGTCTTTACTTAGAAGCTTTCGCCAAATAT
>CALIHL010000165.1 GCA_938022935.1 uncultured Saprospiraceae bacterium | reverse complement strand
CATCCAACGCAAGAGGCTTTACTAGAGGCAATATATTTAGTAGGGATGGAGCACTTGTAGCGTCAGTTGTCCAAGAAGGATTGATGGCTGTAAGAAGATAAGGAGTGTTAAAAAATGTAAAAGGATTTGATTTTTTCTGATTCGCATTTTATAATTGTGATTTAAAAAAGTATTTAATAATTAGAAATTGACGAGAGATGAAGACTACAGTTTTATTTTTATTTCTAATCACAAGCATCATCCAACCAGTTCAAGAAGAGGTTTATATAGAAGGAGATCGTAAGGCCAAGATCAGTACTGAGTTTGGCGATATGGTCATCAGACTATATGATGACACGCCGATTCACAAGGCTAACTTTATACGTAATGTTGAGTCTGGGTTGTACAACAACACGCTGTTTCATAGAGTGATTCCATACTTTATGATGCAAGGCGGAGATCCCAGTTCTATTGGCGCTCCTATGACGCAAGGCTTAGGTATGGATAACTGTCCTCAGATCGAAGCGGAGATCAGACCTGGCCACTTTCATAAGAAGGGAGCACTCGCTGCAGCCAGACTACCAGACAATATGAATCCGAACCGAGCATCAAGTGGCTGTCAGTTTTTTGTGGTCCAAGGTTTCAAGCACAACGACAGCCAATTGCTCAACAGTGGGAAGAATCTAACCCCGATGCAGAAGGCTTGGTATAAAGTAAGAGGTGGTTATCCGTTTCTGGATAACGACTACACCATATTTGGAGAAGTTGTAGAAGGGCTCGAAGTTATCGACTTAATCGGTTCTATGGAGACACATCAAGTAGGTGTGAACAAGGATAGACCACTCGAGGATATAAAGATGACGGTTACTATGCTTAACTAATACTTGAGATTTTTTCGTCCGTATTATCTCCGTTACTGTTGCTTGATGAGCTGTCTAAGTATCTGTTGCAATCAGGACTTTGTTATCTTACATTTGTGCACCATTACAATAGATACTTGAGCTATGATTAATATCAATATATATGTTCTCATTGGGCTAACGATAGTCCTTCTTTTGGGCGGTACGATATTAGCCTTTACAGTCAACTTTTGGTATGCCTTTCCACTATTGTTGATTGGTTTGATCATGTTGGTGGTTTACATCCTCTTCGGAAGTGTTAATTCTGCAGCAAAACACATACAGACTGGCGACTTCGAGAAAGCTGAAAAGATGCTTGGCTTGACACTTAAGCCTGAGTGGCTCTATGTGACGCAGAAAGCTTTCTACTATATCATGAAAGGCTCAATTGCCATGAATAATAAGGATATGGCCAAAGCGGAAGAATTATTTGATACTGCGCTGCATATGGATCTGCCTTCTGACAACGAGAAGGCCATGGTTCTACTTCAACTATCTAACATCAATGCCGCTAAAAGCAAATGGAAGGCAGCAAAGAACTACTTCCGTGAGGTCAAGAAGCTAAAGGTAACAGAGTCACAGATCAAAGACCAGATATCAGAGTTTGAGAAAGGCCTTGCCAATGCTGGCCAAGTAAAGGCAGCAAGATCTATGGGTAGACAAGGGATGAATATGATGCAAGCTGGAGGAAAAAGTAAGCGTCGTCGTCCTAAGATGAGGTAATCAAAGCCCAATTGCCTCTATTCTTTAGCGCTTATTCAGTTTGATGACATAAAAAAAGCCATCCTACTGGACGGCTCTTTTTTTGTTGCTGTGAGAGAAGGATTGCAATTGCGATCCGTTGAAGGGTGGCTTAAACAAAAGCTCCACCGTCGGTGTCTCCCTTTTTTACGCCAAAATCCTCAAAACTTAAGCAAGCTTATCTTTCAGATATTGGCATAAAAAAAGCCATCCTATTGGACGGCTCTTTTTTTGTTTGCTGTGAGAGAAGGATTCGAACCTTCACGAGGCACTTAGCCATTGAACAAAAGAAAAATTTGTGGTCAACCCTTATTCAGCGTTTATCGTGTTATCCCCATCCTCGAGACAAGAGGACATGGCTACCTTTTCATCACCTCACAGTATTAATGTGTACACTTTGATTTCTGTCATTGTGTAAGCCTTCACTTTTAAAGACAATACAAATATAGGGCGACCTTCTCTTATTTTGCAAATAATTTAATCGAATGGCAAAAATTTCGAACTTGATATTTTTAATCCATTATTATCATATTTGTTCTAATACTCGCTCTTCTCAAAACCCAAAAATTGAATATTTTCTAGATTTGCGACTTGGACACATTTATGAAAATATATAAGTGCATAAGAATGAGGCATAAAATGAGCTTTAGAGACGATTATTTCATCCCATTATTATCAAAGGCCTGGGGTCTGGACAGTTTTTTTGATAGAATGGAAGATTAGCTCGACTACATACACCTGCATAATCTCCTTGGTTCCCTTGCATATCAAAAATAACTTGAAAGTGTAGGTGAGGCAGCCAACCACCGTTTTCTGCCTTAGCACCTAAAGTGCCTATTGGATCACCAGACTTGATCTGAGCACCTACTTTCCAGCTTTCAAAGTATTTCCTGCCAAGGTGACCATATAGGGTGTAGAACTCTGAAGAACCAATGCCGTGCTTTAAGATCAAGGTGTAACCATAGTCAAGCGGAAGATTGTTGAACGCGAAGCTATGTATCACGCCATCTATCGGAGCAAAGATCAAGCTGTCTTGTGTACCCCAGATATCTACTCCAAGATGGATGTCTCGTATGGACGTCTGATCTCTTGTGAAGAGATCGCTTTGATAGAGATCACGCTGCTCTAAGTAACCACCGATGAGCCAGATGCTGCCAGATTGGCTTCTGATATCACTGTGATATCTCTGATGGTCCTCTTCCGTAGATATGCCAAGGCTATCAAGAAGGTGTCTATCAAGATTAAGATCAGCAAAGTCTTGAGCCTTATATGACGACCCCATGATAGGATATATAATCGTAGGATCAAGTGTTGACAATTCGATCTGCTGCTTACTCACTTATTTGATCGTTTTGGCTAAAATTACTCAGATTGTAAAGATCATCGTGCTTTAAAATTCTTTTCTTTAGGCTCGTTTAGAATAACGATGAAGATCATCACATTAATAACGGATTTTGGTGTAGAGGACTACTATGTAGCACTCTTAAAAGGTCATCTCTTGACTGCAGTCAATAATGCCAACATCATCGATGTTACGCACCAGATAAGTGCGCATGATATTATGGAGGGTGCTTTCTTCTTGAAGAGCACTTACCAGAGATTTCCAAAAGGTACGATCCATGTCGTAGGCGTCAATACTTACTACGATGCCAATAGCAGGATGATCTTGTTTGAGCATGAAGGGTATACGTTTATCGGCCCCAACAACGGGCTCTTTTCTTTAGTCTTATCTGACGTAGAAGTTTCGGATGTATACGAGATAGCAGATCAAGATATCCTTGACTTATATGATATCATCTCCAATGCCGTACAAGGCATCACGGTCGGAAGTCCTATGAACTTACTCGGCAAACCTGTCAAAGAGTTTGAACGAAAGTTAAGCCTCCAACCTGTCGTCAACAATGATCAGATCAGAGCCACGATCATGCATGTGGATCACTTTGGCAATGTCATCATCAATCTATCTAAAGAGACATTTGAAAGAATAAGAAAAGGTAGAAATTTTGCATTGTACTATAAGAGCCAAGAGCCTATCGTCAAGTTAAGCAGAAGATATAATGATGTCCAGCTGGGAGATGTATGTGCATTTTTTAACTCTATCAATATGTTGGAAGTAGCTGTACATATGGGTAACGCTCACGAGCTCTTGAGTCTAAACAAAAACGAGACGGTCCAGATTGATTTCTTTTAGAAGAGATTTTTATAATTAGAATATATGATCAAAAGAATTGTAAAAATGTCTTTTCATCCAGATAAAATAAATGAGTTTCTAACTTTGTTTGTATCTGTAAAAAATAAAATTAGAAAATCAGAAGGATGTGAACATCTTGAACTATTGCAAGATCAAGCCAACCCTTCTATCATTTTCACATATAGTTATTGGTTGGAAGAGCGCTACTTAGAACAATATCGATATTCTGATTTGTTTGAGTCGACTTGGGCTAAAACAAAAAAAATGTTTAATGGTAAACCAGAAGCTTGGTCTACTAAAGTAATTTCTTCAGTTGTTGAAAAAAATTCTGATGAATAAGAAAATATCTCTTTCAGATTATAATATTGATTTTGGCCCGATAGCAACATCTTTAAAAGCTTATTTGGCTTCTAAGCCTTATACTAAGATTGTACTTCTTGTTGATGAAAATTCGCGAAAGCACTGTCTGCCGTTGATCTCTAATTGCATCACTGATGATACATTATTGCTTGAGATTAAGTCTGGAGAAAAATTCAAGTGCCTTCCTACATGCGAATCCATATGGGCAGCCATGGCATCAGCACAGTTTGATAGACATAGTCTAATGATTAACTTGGGAGGAGGAGTGATAGGAGATATGGGTGGCTTTATAGCATCATGTTATATGAGAGGTATAGACTTCATACAGATACCAACAACTTTGCTATCGCAAGTCGATGCGTCCGTAGGAGGAAAGCTTGCGATAGACTTTAAGGGTTTCAAAAATTTTATAGGTTTATTCAAAGACCCTAAGGCCGTGTTGATAGACACGCAATTTCTAAAGACACTTCCTCGAGAAGAAGTACGAAGTGGTTATGCTGAGGTGATCAAGCATGGTTTGATTAGATCAAAGGATATCTGGCATGACTTAAGCAAGATCAGCGATCCTGCTGAACAAGATTGGGATGAAGAAGTTTTTCATTCTGTCTCGATCAAGAAGGATGTAGTAACAGAAGACCCAACAGAGCAAGGGCTACGTAAGATTTTAAACTTTGGTCATACGATTGGTCATGCTATTGAGTCTTTGTCCCTTACGACGGATAAGCCACTTCTACACGGAGAGGCCATTGGCCTTGGTATGATAGCAGAGACTTACTTATCACAACAAGTCAATAACCTTTCTACTGAAGAAAGTACAGTTGTCGTTACGTATCTCTCGCATATCTATAAAAGCGTTCATACTAACACATTAACAAAAGAGGACAAGCTTATAGAGTTGATGAAGTCAGACAAGAAGAACAAAGGAGGTAAAACCTTATTCGTCTTTTTAGATAAGATCGGTCATGCGACCTTTGATCATGAAGCAGAATCAGGAGAGATCAAAAAAGCGATTCAACGCACTTTAGAATTGCTTCAATCATAGATCGTATTCTAATTTGATTAGCTTTAATCTTAGAGTAAAGCCTCTTATATGCGTTATCGAAATATTTATGTTGCAGCCAGCAGTCAACATGTAGGCAAGACTACAAGTACATTGGGGTTGGTTTCCAATTATCTACACAAGGATATCAATGTTGGCTACTGCAAGCCTGTAGGTCAGAAGTTTTTGAGAGACACATTAGTGGATAAGGATACGCTCCTTTTTGCAGATCTTATTAATTTTGATATCAAGCCTGAGCACCACAGTCCCGTTGTTCTGCCTAGTAGTACAGTAACAGACTTGATTAAGCATCCAGATGATAATGACTTTGAGCGGCGTATCCTCAATGCTAAGAAGCACCTTAATGATACTCATGAACTAACGATATATGAAGGCACTGGTCACCCAGGTGTAGGCAGTGTCGCTGGCTTGTCCAATGCACGAGTAGCTAAGTTGTTAGATGCAGGAGTGATCATGATTGTAGAAGGAGGTATAGGTAGTACTATAGATATGCTTCATATGTGTACTTCTTTATTTAGAGAAGAAAAAGTGCCTCTTATTGGAGTCATTATCAATAAGGTCCGTACTGATAAGCTAGAGAAGGTTCGCGAGTACTTGACGATCTGGTTGGAGCGACAAGGGATACCATTGTTGGGCATCATGCCGTATGACGAGCGATTGGCTTATCCATTGATGAGTACAGTCGCAGCTTCGATCAAAGCTACCGTAGAGTTTCATGATCATAAGCTTGATAATCGAGTTGAGAACATGCTTGCAGGCTCACTAGTAGATGTGAAAGAGTTAAAGACTTTTCAGAATCTTCTACTCATCGCAAGTATCAGAACGATCAACAGAGCGATCAAAAAAGTACGATCATTCTCAGAATTAAAAGGAGTTAAGGATTGCCCTTTATCTGGAGTTATTGTTACTGGCGTTGGGGACTTGGATGCTGAAAGTCTCGATTATATAAAAGAGAATCAGCTGCCGTTACTCAGGACGAATCTAGATACTTATGGAGCAGTCTTAAAGATCAGTAGGATAGAGGTGAAGATCAACCGTCATACACCTTGGAAAGTTAATCGGGCGATAGAGCTTATCAAGTCCAATGTCGACTTAGATAGCGTACTTGAAAGTAGTAAGCTGTAGTCCTCATTTAAGAAGACTACAGCTTACTGATATCATATTATACTTTGTTGTTACTGCTACTGGACAGATAGTCTCTTCAGGTTAGATACCATCTTGACGAACTGTGTAGGCTCATCTCCGAGGTCTTTTTTATACTTTATAATGATGTCGCTTTCAGCTACACCATAAGTCCCTAAGAGCTCCTTCATCTTAGCGATGTTATACTCTAGTTTTTCTGCGTTTGCTTTGTTCTTTGCAGCCGTGATCTCTATCTGATTGGCATAAGTCTGTTGATAGTGAGTTGCAAGGTCAGCGATATTGTTGATCATGAACTCGTCAAGATCCCACCCCTTATCAGCCAATGCGATGAAGCGGATCTGGTCCATCTGAGCTTTAGATAGCCTTGTATAGCTTTCTTTTGCTTCGATCACTTTAGTATCGTGATCTTTAGTGCTCTTGAAGTATTCGGGCACCTCCATATAAGTAGTAACGATCTGACCTGCATCATCCAGATCAACTAATAAAGCCTTACCATCTACGACTACGATAGTAGTTGATGGATCAACGTTATGACTAAAACTACAAAGGATAGTAAGTAAGAAGACAGCAGACACTGTCTTAGTTAGATTAATGAGTATCATAATAATTGGATTAAGTTGCTACACTTAGTCCAATTATTATGCCAGAGCCAGCTTATATAAAAGTTATAGGTATGGACTATTGTACGTCAGGACCTGCAGCTATAGAAAGTGTAAAATATGCACGATCATGATCCTCCGCATCTGTTTTGACGACAAGGTGATCTTTTTCTACACCAAGCTTTTTCAGAAGCGTAACGAGATCGGTAATCTCCGTACTTTCCGAGTCTTTGTCGCTCAGGTAAGAAGTGATCGTAACAACACTTTTCTGCGATGCCCTATATACGTTGTACGTATAGTCGGCTAGAGATGACAGCTGACCGTTGAGGTCTTCATCAATATTTACGATAATGATTTCTTTTTTTGTCTCCTTTGTATCTCCATTAGGAAAGAGAGTTGCATTTGCGCTTGACGCAAATAAGCATACTAAGATGCATAGCAATAGAGACCTACTATTGGCAATGTTCATGGGTAATAAGTTTTTTCGAAGCTAATTAGACAAGCTGGGGACCTGACTAAACGGGCTTCGAATATATGTTCATTTATAAAACTACGTCATTAAGACGTGCCATGCCCGAAAAGACACATAAATGACTAAAAACTAGTGTATTCCATTAGATATATCATAAGACCTCCTAGCGAAAACCCTTGATGTAGTAGTATGGAAGTCAAGAAAACTGCTATTCGAGGCACGTATTATGAAAGATACAAAGCGTGCTACCAGCAGAAATCTCCATCTGAGGCAAGATATTTATGGAGTCCGAAGCGGTTAATATCACATCACTATCGTCTGAGATTACGCTTGAGAGGTTGATATATGCACTTGCCATAATGGATGTATCAGTGGCGATAGGTTGATCTAATGTGATCACCTCTTCGATACTACTGTTGTAGCTTCTGCTGCTTCCAGTGCCACCGACATCCCCGGATGTACTGCCATTGTTATTGACTGCATTGCCGATGAAGTAAAAAGAAATTTCACCTTCATCACAAGGAGGGGCCTGCCAGTCTACTCTAAATCTACTGATTGGAACAGCGGCAACATGTTCTATATAAGTCCTGAGACTATGTGGTTCGCCTTCACATTGTATATCAGCAGTATTGATTTGGACAGCATTGGATGGGTTAAGCCAAGTACCAACATCTTTATGGGCTGTATCTAAAGATGTTGCTTGAAATCCATAAGCAGAAGCACCACCATTGGTCGTATTGACCTTAACCTCTGCATTATAGAGTTTGCCCGGCTGATAGCTCGTCACTTCTAAACCAGACATTGGATCTATCAATTTGAACTCTTCTGTGGTCAAGCCAAATGACCCTCCAAGATGACAATTGCGACAAACCAATCCATCTTCACATGGAGCTCCAGTGTTGCCAGCACTAGCAACATTGCCCCTGCCACCAGAATTAGACATCAGTATCAAGCTCAAGAGCAGTAACAGTAATATGGCAACTTTATAGTGAGTCAATGACTATGATTATGATAACAAGATAGACCCTTCCTTTTATAGAGGGCTTAGGGTATACAGTTTATAATTAAAAACTTCCTTTCAGAGAGAAAACAAAGTTGCGACCAGAAGCGCTTACACCAGAGGCAAATTGTCGATAGTGCTTATCAAACAGATTTTCTGCAGACAGTGAGAGTTCTAATTTGTCTGAGATTTGATATTGACCATAGATATTAAATGTCGACCATGACAAAGCTCCAACGGGAGTAGCAAGATCAGGATTATCAGCTGACCCGCCATACTCTTCCAAGGACTTGCTACCATTAAATCTATAAACGCCTTTTAAGGACCATCGATCCAAAGTATAGTCCACTCCTATCTTACCATAAGTCGGAGGTATATGAGCTAATGGTTGATCTTCTTGGCCACTGTTCTTTTCTCTTCCTGAAGTGATGTTATAAGTTGCATTCCAATTTAGATCTTGAGTAAGTTCGCCTGAAAGATTAATGCTCAGTCCTTTGATCACTCCATCTTGTATATTTTGATTGCCAACAACGGATAGTGTCTCTCCTTGTGTGGTCCAAGTGCTATTGCCATCTGGAGCAACAAAAGCTCGTCTTATAATAGCATCGGACAGTCGAGTATAAAAACCCGTTGTACTGATGTTCAATCCTTTGCTTGCTTTCAATGACAGCGTTAACTCCACATTTGAAGATCGCTCTGGTATTAGATTGATATTTGGAAAAGTGATCTCACCTCCATTTACTCTGACCTTTGCTAGATCATCAATATTTGGTGATCTAAAGGCTGTTGAAATCATGCTCCGTATTTGCAATGGCTCAGATATCTTATAAGTACCACCGACAGACCAAGTAAGCGCTTGATTACTTCCAGTGATGCCATTGTAAAAGTTGGAAGGCCATTCTATCGGATCGTTCTGATTATAGCTGAGTTTATAATTAGATGAAGAATATCTTATGCCAGTATTGAGGTTCAACGCTTCATCTTGACTTGATCTTTTTAGATAGATATACGCTCCAATATTAGTGAGCAAGTTATCTCCGCTTGCATATCTCGTCAGCGTACTTGTAGAAAGTTGCGTATTGATATCCGTTGCATTGGCTGTACTTACTACATCGTTGTGCTGTATGTCGGCACCGTATTCTAATTCTAAGTTAGAAGAAGAATTAAGATATTTTGATGCATCTATTGTTAAGCTATATACAGATACATCTTCTTCTTGGCGCTCTCTGTTTGGATTGCCAAATCTTCTTGATATCCTATCTTCATCTATGCGCTGATAAGCACCGATGACTATAAGCTGATCGTAGAGACTTGTAGATGCGATATGTCGATAGTCCAGTGCTGATAATAGTCTTGTTTGGGGCCCATAGTTCCATTCTGCCCAACGCAACTGTCCATCTCTGATCTCACTTACATTATCATAACGAGGGACATCAGAACTGGTAGAGTACTGAAGATTGATAGCAAAGCGATGTTCCTGTGAAGGTGTAAATAAGAACTTTTGTAAAACATCAACCTGACTATAGCCTGTGCCTACTTGAAGATTGGGATTTTCATTTTCTATAGCTATATCATTACCGTTACTATCTCTGTCTTGCAAGAGTAACCTTTTTCCAAAATCAGGAAAGCGCTCATCTCTTTTATTTCCTGTTCTAAGATCATTATAATCACTAAATGTTAGACTGGTTAAGCTACCCCACTTATCCTTCCCATAATTGAAATCAACATGTGCTGATTTTTCTTGATTAGCAGATGCATATCTTACATAATACTGTCCTGTTGATTGAGCTTTACCAGAGCCATTGGATAATTGGGGATTGCGTGTTTTGAAGTTGACGACTCCGCCCAGTGCGTCACTACCATACATCAAAGAGTTAGGCCCAAATATAATCTCCATCCTATCCAACATTGCTTGATCCACCGTGATGGCATTTTGAAGATGACCACTTCTATAGATCGCGTTGTTGAGTCTGATGTCATCTACAACAAGAAGTACTCGATTCGCTTCAAATCCCCTGATGATTGGACTGCCTCCTCCGAGTTGACTTTTTTGAACGAAGACGCCACCGTGATGAGCGAGGGCATCGGCAGAGGTTTGTGCATTAGTTGCCTTTATGTCCTTGACATCGATTGTCTTTACTTGAAATGGAATCTTGGATTGCGAAACCGTCTTGCGGCCCAAGACAACAACTTCATCCATCAACTCCTCCTTTAACTTGAGCGTAACTATGTAGTTGATTAAGGCCAGATCAGACAGAGTAGCGTTAGCATCTTCATATCCTAAGTATCGAAATACTATCGTTATATCTGATTGGACATTTTGAATATCAACTGTACCGTCAAGATCAGTAACAAGACCAAGGGATAGATCTTTGGTAAATACTTCAACACCAGGAAGTGTGGCACTGTCCTCATCTACTACTGTTATAGTTTGACCGAAGATTGTACCAGATATAAAAAGTAAAATTATAATCCTAAGCACGCGGTAGTTGAATTGTGAAAGTCGTCCCCTCATTAGGTTTTGAGCTCTTGACAAATATTTTGCCTTTGTGATACTCTTGGATGATTCTTTTTGCCAGTGAAAGGCCAAGTCCCCATCCTCTTTTTTTAGTTGAAAATCCAGGTTTAAAAACTTCTTTATGTTTTGAACTTGGGATGCCCTTGCCTGTATCCGTGATATCTATAATTATAGAACGATCGTCTTCATGGATGTGTGCCGAGATAGTGCCTTGCCCATCAAGTGCGTCGAGAGAGTTGCGAATTAGGTTTTCGAGAACCCAGCTAAAAAGATGTTGGTTAACCATGACGTCTTTGATCTGATTGGGATCAGGAAAGTCAAATGTTACCTTTCTTGGAGAGCGTCTTTTCATGTAGGTTTCTATATCACCTAAGAGTTGATATGCGTTCGCTTTCTCAAGTTCAGGAGTAGCTCCAATTTTCGAGAAACGATCAGCGATCAATTCAAGTCGCTCAACATCACTTCTTAATTCTCCAATAACTTCAAGTTGATCAGGACGCTCTTCATTAGATTCTTTTAAAAATTCTATCCAAGCGATTATAGCACTTATAGGCGTACCTAGTTGATGAGCAGTTTCTTTGGCCATGCCAGCCCAAATTCGGTTTTGCTCTCCTCGTCGAGCTGCATTAAATAGATAATAACCTAGTGCTATAAAAAAACCTAAAAGCAAAAACTGCACGGCAGGAAAGAACCTGATATATGTGGATAAAGAAGACTTAAAAGTATAGAAGGTATATCCTTCTGTAATTTCTTCTCCTATGATTGGTTTTTCCCCAGCTTTAAGAAACTCCTCTACTTTTTTCTGAAGAAATATCTGATTAGTGTCTTGTGCTTCTCCCCAGTTATTACCGCTGTAGACTCCGTCATATTCTGATATAATAGGAAGGTTATATTTATTTCTTATTTCATCAGCGACTGTGAAGTCTGCCTGTGGATTGGGATTTTGGGCAATAGATTTTTGAGCTAGGTTATATAACTCTTGTATTTTGGCTTCTCGATCGGAGAGTTGACTCGCCAGATAATTGGCATAAATAACTGTCACAATCAAGATGAGCAGTCCTGCTACGAGCAAAGCTATATTCCAGAGTGATCGCTTTTTATATATCTCCATGTGAGGTTATCGATGTCTATAACGGACGAACCGACCTACAATTTTAATTAAAAGCGAGAACTATCAGATTTATCCCGATTTTTGTATGATGGATCAGAGCCCGCCAAAGCAGGATATACGAAAACTGAGTAAAGAAGACATCACTAGTTATATCACTTCTATTGGTGAGCCAAAGTTTAGAGCGAAGCAAATAGATCAGTGGTTGTGGCAAAAAGGAGCATCTTCAATTGATGAGATGACCAATCTCAGTAAGTCGCTTAGAGAAAGATTAAATGAAGCTTTTGAGGTCCGATCAATTAAGGAGGATCTGGTTCAACGAAGTATAGATGGTACGATCAAGACGCGATTTATGCTTCATGATGGCGTACATATCGAAGCTGTATTGATACCTGTTCCTG